>NZ_JBEZXZ010000009.1:0-95845 GCF_040638275.1 Actinoplanes sp. NPDC026623
CGGGCGCGCCGGCTCCGGCACCACGGCGGATCCGGGCGGGGCCGCGGCGACCGGCGGCGCGGGCTGGTCGTCGGGCGCCCGCCGCGGCGCGGGTACGGCCGCACGACCGCTGGTGGGGTGCGCGGCCAGCACGACGCCGGCCTCGGCGACGACGACCCGCAGCAGCGCGTCGGCCTCGGGTGCGGTCATCCGCTCCATCGGCTCGCGCCGCAGCAGGCCGGTGAGCACCGGCGCCAGCGCCCCGGCCAGGCGCGGCGGGTCGGGCTCCTCGGTGGCCAGGGCCATCAGCGTCGCCATGGCGTTTTCGCGCGCGAACGGCGAGCGGCCCTCGACGGCCGCGTACAGGGTCGCGCCGAAGGACCACAGGTCGGATTCCACCGTGGACGCGCCGTCGCGGGCGCGCTCCGGGGAGACGTACTGCGGCGAGCCGACGACCAGGCCCGGGCCCGTCACCGAACCGTCGTCGACGAACGTGGCCAGGCCGAAGTCGGTGAGCACCACCCGGCCGTCGTGGCCGATCAGGACGTTGTGCGGCTTCACGTCGCGGTGCAGCACGCCGGCCCGGTGCGCGGCGGTGATCGCCTCCAGCACGTCGAGGCCGATCCGGGCCGCCTCCGCCGGCGCGAACGGGCCGTCCTCGCCGAGGACCTGGTACAGCGAGCGCGACGGCACGTACTCCATCACGATCCAGGGCAGGTCGCGGGCGTGCACGACGTCGTAGATGCGCACCACGTGCGGATGGTTGAGGCGGGCCGCGCTGCGGGCCTCGCGCAGCGTGCGGGTGCGCAGGCGGGCCTTCTCGTCGTCGGTCATCCAGTTCGGAGGAACGAACTCCTTGACCGCGACGTCGCGGTCGAGCATCTCGTCGCGGGCGAGCCAGACCCGGCCCATGCCACCGGAGCCGACCGGCTCGAGGAGACGATACCGACCGGCGATGAGCATTCGCCTGACCGCCATCAGCCTCCACCCGTCGCTTCTTGAACAGAATAGTCACCGGCACCGGGCCTGGGGAACGCCGATCACCCGGCCACCGCGTAGACCACCAGGTTGTCCCGGTAGGACCGGAGGCTGCGATCGAAGACCCCGCCGCAGGTGATGAGCCGTAACTGCCGGTCCGGGGTGGGTCCGTAGACCCGGTCGGTGGGGAAGGCCCGCTTCGGGTACCAGGACGTCGCCGTTACCGTGAAGTTCACCGTACGGCCACCGCGGACGACCTCGATCGTGTCGCCGGCCCGGAGCTCGCGGAGCCGGTAGAAGACGGCCGGGCCGCGCACCGAGTCGACGTGACCGGCGAGGACGGCCGGGCCGACGTCGCCGGGGGCGGTGCCGTCCGCGTACCAGCCGGCCTTGTCGTCGTCACCGGGCGGCCGCAGTTCGCCGCCGGCGCCGAGGCGCAGAAACTCCAGCGCGGTATCGACGCCGATCGCCCGGACCCGCAGCCGGGTGGGCGGGCCGCTGAGGTGGGAGGTAGCCGTACGGAACGGATCCCCGGCCGGCCGGGGAGCTGCCGGGATCGCGGGGACGTCCCGGCGGCCGAGGCCCGCGTCGGAGCCGGGCGCGCGAAGCGCCAGGTAGCCCGCGGCGACCACGAGGCCCACCACCAGCGAGATCGCGATCGTGAACGCCGCCCGGACTCCCCCAGGACCCAAAACCGGCATTTGGTACGCCGTCAGCCGTCACGTGGGCGCCGCCTGAGCGCCACGAGCAGCGCGCCCGTGAGCGTCGCGGCGAGGCCGCCGAGGGCCGGCGCGGCCGGCAGCGGGTACCGCGGCAGGCTGCCGCCCGCGCCGGTGGCGATGCCTCCCCGCGGCACCGTGCCCTGGCGGGCGGCGTCGATGTGCAGTTCGGGCTTCAGCCCGCCGCTCTTGTCGTCGAGGACGAGCAGGGAGTAGACGTTGCCCGCGCCAAGCGTGCACGGCAGGTCGCTGCTCTCCCCGCCGCCGCTCGGCTTCACCCGGACCGTCCACCTACCGGGCTTGACCTCCCGATAGCCGGTCGTGGTGGCGAACTGGACGGCGTCCGCGATGGACTTGCCGTTCGCGCCGCCGACGTCGAGGACCGGCGCCTTCACCGACGCCTGGATGATGCGGATCTTGGATTCCCCGGCGCCCGGGAGCCTGAGATCGTCCTTGAGGACGCGCAGGCCGAGATCGGCATAACGACCGACACCCGCGACCGTGTACGCCCCGCCGGCGGCGACCGTGACCTGCGTGGTCAGCACCGGCGGGGTACTCGCGGCCGCACCGGCGCGGCGCATCGCCACCGAGTACATGCCGGTGGGCAGGCGCAGATAGTCGGACATCGCGCCGTACGCGACGCCGTCGAACGTCTGGTCCTCGACCGCGCCCGCGTCGGACCTGAGGTAGACGTCGACGGCGGGCGTGTCCGGCGAGAGGTGTGCCAGGCGCACGTAGCCCTCCCCTGCCGCCCGCGCCGGCGTGGCGGCGAGCAGGACGGTGGCCAGCGCGACGAGGGCCGCCGTGGCGGCGGTGAGGCGCCGTACCGGGAGAGCGCGGTTGGACACGGTGCCTCCTGTTCGCCCGCCGCGCATCGTCGGTGGCGGCCGTCGATGCATGCCAGCGAGGTCACCAATGTGCCGTACGTCACCGGAAGACCACCATGGTCCGTCCGGTCACGCGAAGGCGCCGGTCGATCGCCCGTCCTATGCCCTGTCGTCTGGTTGATGCCCGTCTCGATGGTGTCCCCACCCGGCGGTTCGGAGCCATCACTCGGACGGATGTTTCGCCGGCCACCGGTTTCTGTCAGACCCCGGTAGCACCATGGACCCGTGCCAGACGTGTTGGAGCAGTTCGGCCTCGCGACCCGGGAGTGGTTCCGGGCCGCCTTCGCCGCGCCCACGGCCGCGCAGACCGGCGCGTGGCGTTCCATCGGTGCCGGGCGCAACGCGCTGGTCGTGGCGCCGACCGGGTCCGGCAAGACGCTGGCGGCGTTCCTCTGGTCGATCGACCGGCTGGCGCACGAGCCCGCGCCGGCCGACCCCCGGCGCCGCTGCCGGGTGCTCTACATCAGCCCGCTCAAGGCGCTGGCCGTCGACGTCGAGCGCAACCTGCGCGCGCCGCTGACCGGCATCCGGCAGGCGTCCGGCCGGCTCGGCCTGCCTCCGCCGGACATCACCGTCGGCATGCGGACCGGCGACACTCCGGCCGACGAGCGACGGCTGTTCTCCCGCACCCCGCCCGACGTCCTCATCACCACGCCCGAGTCGCTGTTCCTGCTGCTCACCTCCGCCGCCCGGGATTCGCTGCGCGGCGTCGAGACGGTGATCATCGACGAGGTGCACGCCGTCGCGGCGACCAAGCGCGGCGCACACCTCGCGCTCTCCCTCGAGCGGCTCGACGCCCTGCTGGGCCGGCCGGCCCAGCGGGTCGGGCTGTCCGCGACCGTGCGGCCGATCGACGAGACGGCCCGCTTCCTCGTCGGGGCCGGCGACGTCGAGATCGTGCAGCCGCGCAGCGCCAAGACGATCGAGGTGTCGGTCCAGGTCCCGGTCGAGGACATGACCCGGCTCGACGAGCTGCCCGACGACCAGGACGATCCCGGCGCCGGACGACACACCCCGTCGATCTGGCCCGCGGTCGAGGAGCGCGTGCTCGACCTGATCTCCGCGCACCGCTCGACGATCGTCTTCACCAACTCCCGCCGCGGCGCCGAGCGATTGTGTGCCCGGATCAACGAGCTCGCGCTCGATCGGGCCGAGCCCGGTGCCGCCGCACCGGCGCCGCCGGCGTCGCGGCCACCGGCACAGCTGATGGCGCAGTCGGGCGAGGCCGGCGGCGCGCCGCCGGTCGTGGCCCGGGCCCACCACGGCAGCGTCTCGCGCGAGGAGCGCAAGCAGATCGAGGAGGCGCTCAAGTCCGGGCGGCTGCCGGCCGTGGTCGCCACCTCCAGCCTGGAGCTGGGCATCGACATGGGCGCGGTCGACCTGGTCGTCCAGATCGAGGCCCCGCCCTCGGTCTCCGCCGGGCTGCAGCGCATCGGCCGCGCCGGCCACCAGGTCGGCGCCGTCTCGCGCGGCGTCGTCTTCCCGAAGCACCGCGGCGACCTGGTCTCCTGCGCGGTCGTCGCCGAGCGGATGGGCGAGGGCGCGATCGAGGAGCTGCGCTATCCGCGCAACCCGCTCGACGTGCTGGCCCAGCAGATCGTGGCCATGGTCGCCCTGGACGCCTGGCAGGTCGACGACCTGGCCGCGCTGGTCCGCCGCGCGGCGCCCTACGCGGAGCTCCCGGAGTCCGCCCTGCACGCCGTGCTCGACATGCTGTCGGGGCGTTATCCGTCGACGGCCTTCGCCGAGCTGCGCCCCCGCCTGGTCTGGGACCGCACCACCGACGAGCTGACCGGTCGCCCCGGCGCCCAGCGCCTCGCCGTGACCAGCGGCGGCACGATCCCCGACCGCGGCATGTTCGGCGTCTTCCTGGCCGGCTCCGAGCGCGCGTCGCGGGTCGGCGAGCTCGACGAGGAGATGGTCTACGAGTCCCGCGTCGGCGACGTGTTCCTGCTCGGCTCGACGTCCTGGCGGATCGAGGACATCACCCCCGACCGGGTGCTGGTCTCCCCCGCGCCGGGAGCGCCGGCCCGGATGCCGTTCTGGAAGGGCGACACCCAGGGCCGCCCGGTCGAGCTGGGCCGGGCGATCGGCGCCCGGTTGCGCGCCCTGACCCGAGCCGGCGACCCGGCCGCGATCGGGTCGCTGCGCGCTTCCGGGCTGGACGAGTGGGCGGCCGACAACCTGGTGGCCTACCTGCGCGAGCAGCGCGAGGCGACCCGCAACCTGCCCGACGACCGCACGATCGTGGTGGAACGCTTCCGCGACGAGCTCGGCGACTGGCGGATGACCGTGCACTGTGTGCTCGGCGCCCGGGTCAACGCGCCCTGGTCGCTGGCGATCGCCCGCCGGCTCTCCGAGCGCTACGGCGTGGACGGGCAGGTGCTGCCCTCCGACGACGGCATCGTGGTGCGCCTGCCGGACACCGCCGTCGAGCCACCCGGCGCCGAGCTGGTCGCGTTCGACCCCGAGGAGATCTCCCAGCTGATCGAGGAGTCGGTGGGCACGTCGGCGCTGTTCGCGTCCCGGTTCCGCGAGTGCGCGGCCCGGTCCCTGCTGCTGCCGCGCCGCGACCCGCGCCGCCGCCAGCCGCTCTGGCAGCAGCGCCAGCGCTCGGCGCAGCTGCTGGACGTGGCCCGCGAGTTCGCCGACTTCCCGGTGACGCTCGAGGCGGCGCGCGAGTGCCTGCAGGACGTCTTCGACGTGCCCGGCCTGGTGGGGCTGATGCGCGAGATCGCCGGCCGCAAGGTGCGCCTGGTCGAGGTCGAGACGCCGCGGCCCTCGCCGTTCGCCCGTTCCCTGCTCTTCGGATACGTCGGCGCGTTCCTCTACGAGGGCGACGCGCCGCTGGCCGAGCGCCGCGCCGCCGCGCTGGCACTGGACTCGACCCTGCTCGGCGAGCTGCTCGGCCGCGTCGACCTGCGCGAGTTGCTCGACCCCGCGGTGGTGACCGAGACCGAGAGCCAGTTGCAGTGGCTGACCAGCACCCGTAGCCCCCGCGACGCCGAGGACGTGGCCGAGCTGCTGCGGCTGCTCGGCGACCTGTCCCCCGCCGAGCTGGTCGCCCGCGGCGTCGACCTCGACTGGCTGGACGCCCTGGTCCGGCGCGCCATCCGGGTCCGGATCGCGGGCGAGGAGCGCTGGATCGGCGTCGAGGACGCGGGCCGCTACCGCGACGCGCTCGGCGTGGCCCTGCCGGTCGGCGTGGCGGAGGCCTACCTCGAGCCCGTCGCCGACCCGCTCGGTGACCTCGTCGCCCGCTACGCCCGCACCCACGCCCCGTTCGCCGCGGCGACGTGCGCGGCCCGCTTCGGCCTCGGCGTGTTCGTCGTCGAGCAGGCACTCAAGCGACTCGCCGCCACCGGCCGCGCGGTGTCCGGCGAGTTCTCGCCGGGCGGCGCGGGCACCGAGTGGTGCGACGCCGAGGTGCTGCGCATGCTGCGCCGGCGTTCGCTGGCCGCGCTGCGCCGCGAGATCGAGCCGGTGCCGCCGCGGGTGCTGGCGGCGTTCCTGCCGCGCTGGCACCAGATCGGCGGCAACGCCCGTGGCGTCGACGCCCTGGCCGCGTCGATCGAGCAACTGCAGGGTGTGGCGGCGCCCGCCTCCGCCTGGGAGCGGCTGCTCCTTCCCGCGCGGGTGGCCGACTTCGCGCCGCCGCTGCTCGACGAGCTCTGCGCGAGCGGCGAGGTGCTGTGGGCCGGCTCGGGGTCCATCCCCGGCGGCGACGGCTGGGTCACCCTCGCCTACGCCGACAGCGCCCCGCTGCTGCTCCCGCCGCCCGACGACGAGCTGGCGCTGACACCGCTGCACCAGGCGGTGCTGGCGGCGCTCGGCGACGCCCAGGCGCTGTTCTTCCGGGACCTGTCCGACCGCGCCGGGTGCACGGACGACCCGGGACTGGCCGCGGTGATCTGGGACCTGGTGTGGGCGGGCCACCTCACCAACGACACGTTCGCTCCGCTGCGCGGGCTGCTGGGCGGCAGCGGCGCGCACCGGGCGAAGGCGGCTCCGGCCCGGACCCGCTACCGCCGTCCGGGCCGCCCGGCGATGCCGAGCCGATCGGGTCCGCCGGCGATGGCCGGCCGCTGGTCCCGCCTGCCGGACCGCGACACCGACCCGACGCGCCGCGCGGCGGCGCTCGCCGACCTCCTGCTCGAACGGCACGGCGTGGTCACCCGCGGCGCGGTGATGGCCGAGGGCGTCACCGGCGGCTTCGCGGCGGTGTACCCGGTGCTCGGGGCGCTGGAGGAGCGCGGCGCGGCGCGCCGCGGCTACTTCGTGGAGGGGCTGGGCGCGGCACAGTTCGCGGTCCCGGGCGCGGTCGACCGGCTGCGCGCGCTGGCCGAGCCCGCGGAGCCGGCGAAATACGCGGGCACGGCCGCGGTGGTGCTCGCCGCGACCGACCCGGCGAACCCTTACGGTGCGGCGCTGCCGTGGCCGGAGCGGGTGGTCGACAGCGGCAACGGCGAAACGGTTCCCGCCGCGGGCCACCGGGCGGGCCGCAAGGCGGGCGCCCTGGTCGTCCTCGTCGGCGGCGACCTGGTGCTCTACGTGGAGCGGGGCGGAAAGACGCTGCTGTCCTTCATGGACGATGCCGGAGCGTTGGCGGCCGCCGGGCAGGCCCTGGCGGGGGCGGTGCGCTCGGGCGCGCTGGGTGCCATGTCGGTGGAACGGGCGGACGGAGAGTCGGTGCACGCCTCGCCGTTGCGTGACGCACTCACCGCCGCCGGGTTCCGAACCACACCCCGAGGGCTGCGACTACGCGGCTGACCAGCAGCAGGGCTCCATCCAAGCGCCGGCGGAGACGGGGACGCCGCGAGCGCCGACCGCCCGGGCGAGGAGGGCGCGGACAGGACCGGCACAAGCAACCCCGCAAGGCAACGACGAGCGCCGATGGGCCATGCAGGGGCGGCACGGACAACGACCGGCAGGAGCGGCACCCCACGAGGCCGCCCTGGTCCGGGCCGGTCTGGAAACAAGGCGGATCGGCGACGAGGGGCGGGGCCGAACAACAACCAGCACCGAAATCGCTACGGACGCCGTCAACCGGCACAAGCCGAAACCCGCAAAACAACAACCAACACGGAATCGCCGCAGATGCCGGCAAGCCCGCGCGACAACCACCCGAACAACCACCGGCACAAGCCGAAACCCGCAAAACAACAACCGGCACGAACGCCACGAGCACCGACGACCCGCCCGGCAACCACGCAGACAACCACCGGCACAAAACGACAACCCGCGAACGAGAACCCGCACAAGCGATAACCGCGCGGGCATCCGGCGGCGACGGCTCCGGGCGGCGGATCGGAGTGCGGATGGTCGCGTTTCGGAGGCTGCCCAGGCGCTGGAGCGGGAGCGGGTCAGGCCGGCGCTTCGGGTGCGATCGGGTCGTATGGCCAGCCCCGGACGAAGATCCAGTCGACGCCGTCCTCGCCCTGGTCGTCGAGGTGTTCGGCGCGGACCAGACCGGCCCGGCACGCCACCCGCTGGGAGGCCACGTTGTCCGGGCGGACGCGGGCCACGACGGTCCACTCCGGCAGGTGCTCGCCCGCCCAGGCAACCACTGTCCGGGCCGCCTCGGTGGCCACGCCGGCGCCCCACGCCTGCGGATCGAGGCGGTAGAACAGGTTCAGCACCTCGATCTCGCGGAAGCGGACGACCTTCACCCCGGCGAAGCCGAGGATCTTCTCCGACCCGGCGTCCCGGACGACCCAGTAGCCGAAGCCGTGCCGACGCCAGTGCTCGTCCCAGCGGGCGTACAGGTGCTCGGCGTCCGAGCGGGTGGCCAGCAGGTCCGAGGGGTTGTGCAGGCAGGCTTGCGGATCACTGTGGATCGCGAAGATCGTTTCAAGGTCGGCGGGAACGGGCCGGCGCAAAGTCAGCCGCGCGGTGACAATCTCCACGCATCAGACTTTACGAGACGACCCGGGTCAGTCCAGCCGCGACGTCGACCCTCCCGCGCCCCGGCCGCCCGATGCCAGGTCAGCGCCGGAGAGCAGCTGCGACGCCACCGCCGTCGCCACCAACTCGACGTGTTGCAGGTCCTGCAGGTCCAGTAGCTGCAGGTACAGGCGCGACGCTCCGGCCTCCGCGTAACGGCCGAGGATCTCGACCGCCTGGTCCGGGGTGCCCACGACGCCGCCGTTGGCGCGCATCTCGTCCACGTCCCGGCCGATCGCGGCGGCCCGGCGCCGCACCTCCGCGTCGTCCCGGCCCACGCACAGGACCGCCGCCGCCGAGAACGCCGGCGGTTGCGGGCGGCCGATCTCCGAGCTTGCCGCGCGAACCCGGTCGTATCGGGCGGCCAGCTCCTCGATCTTGGCGAACGGGGCGTTGAACTCGTCCGCGTACCGTGCGGCCAGGGCCGGGGTGCGCTTCTTGCCGGAACCGCCGACGATGATCGGCGGGCGGGGCGACTGGACCGGCTTCGGCAGGGCCGGGGAGTCCACGACCTGGTAGTGCTTGCCGGTGAAGCTGTACGTCCCTCCGGCCGGGGTGGTCCACAGGCCCTCGATGATCTCCAGCTGCTCCTCGAGGCGATCGAAGCGTTCGCCCAGCGGCGGGAACGGGATCGCGTAGGCCTCGTGCTCGCGCTCGAACCAGCCGCCGCCCAGGCCCAGCTCCACCCGGCCGCCGCTCATCGCGTCGACCTGGGCGACGCCGATCGCCAGCGGGCCGGGCAGGCGGAACGTCGCCGAGGTCACCAGGGTGCCGAGCCGGATGGTCGAGGTCTGCACCGCCAGCGCCGCGAGGGTCAGCCAGGCGTCGGTGGGACCGGGCAGGCCGTCGCCGCCCATCGCGACATAGTGGTCGGAGCGAAAGAAGCCGTCGAACCCCGACTCCTCGGCGAGTTGGGCCACCCGCCGCAGGTCGTCGTAGCCGGCACCCTGCTGGGGTTCGGTGAAGATGACAAGACGCATGGATCCCAGCCTGCCAGACGCCTCGCGACGCGCCCGGGCACCTGCCACACACGGAGCGTTCCAGGGCAGTAACGTTGACCACCATGGGCGGCTATAAATGGATCAGCCTCACCACCGACTACGGCACATTCGACGGCTTTGCCGCGGCGTGTCACGGTGCGATCGCGCGCATCGCTCCCGATGTGCGAGTAATCGACATCACACACCACGTCCCACCCGCCGACGTGGCGCGGGGCGCGGCGGTGCTCGCGCAGACCGCGCCGTACCTGCCGGCCAGCGTGCATGTCGGGGTCGTCGATCCCGGCGTCGGCTCGGACCGCCGGGGCATCGCGATCGGCACCCCGGGCGGCGTGCTGGTCGGGCCGGACAACGGATTGCTGGTCTGGGCCGCCGACGCGCTCGGCGGCATCGACACGGTGGTCGAGCTGACCAACAAGGACTGGCTGCTCGGTGAGGTTTCGCGGACGTTCCACGGCCGGGACGTGTTCTCGCCGGCCGCCGCCCGGCTCGCCCTCGGTGCGCCGCTGAGCGATGCCGGTCCCCCGGTCGACGTCGGCACGGTCGTCCGGCTGCCCGACCCGATCGTGGCGGTCGGCGACGGTTGGCTCGAGGCCGAGGTCGTCACCGTCGACCGGTTCGGCAACGTGCAACTCGCCGCGGGCGGCGCGATGCTCTCCGGGCTCGGCCCCGAGCTGGTGGTCGGCGGGGTCAAGGCCCGCCGGGCTCAGACCTTCGCGGACGCCCAGCCCGGCGAACTGATCGTCTACGAGGACTCGGCCCACCGGGTGGCGATCGCCGTCAACGGTGGCCGCGCGGTCGTCGTCCTCTCGGTCCGCCCCGGCGACATCGTCCGAGTCGCCGAACGCTGACCCGAGCCACAACCACGAGCCGACCCGAACCCGGCGGATGAGGCGGCCCTCCACCAAAGCAGCCACGAAACCCGGGTAACGATCGCCGCCAACGGCCACCGCACCGTCGTCGCCCACTCGACCCGCCCCCGCCGCGCCTTCTCGGCGGCCCGCACGCGGCAGCCCAGCACGCGGCAAGGCAGGCGCACGGCAGCCCGACGCACGGCAGCCCAGCACGCGGCAGCCCTGCGCATGGCAGGCCGGCGCACGGCAAAGGCCGGCGCACGGCAAAGGCCGGCGCACGGCAAAGGCTGGCGCACGGCAAAGGCCAGCGCACGGCAAGGCCGGCGACTCGGTGATATCGGTAAGGCGCCGGTGCGGGGGTGCCGGTGGCCGGGCAGGATGGAACGCATGCCCGAGGGTGACACCGTCTGGAAGACTGCGCGGCTGCTGGAGAGCGCGCTGCTAGGCGACGTGCTCACCGGTTCCGACTTCCGCGTGCCGCAACTCGCGACGACCGACCTGAGCGGATGGACCGTCGCCGGTTCCGCGAGCCGGGGCAAGCATCTGCTGCTGCGCCTGACCCGCGACGACCGCGCCATGACGCTGCACTCGCATCTGCGCATGGACGGCACCTGGCGGGTCTTCGCGACCGGCGAGCGGTGGGGCGGGCGGCCCGCGCACCTGATCCGGGTGGTGCTGCGCACCGGCCGTTCGGTGGCGGTCGGCTATCACCTGCACGAGGTGGCGCTGCTGCCGACGGCGCAGGAGGCCGCCCTGCTGGCCCATCTCGGGCCGGATCTGCTGGGCTCGGACTGGGATTCCGCCGAGGCGGCCCGGCGGATTGCGGCGCGGCCGGAGGCACCGATCGGCGAGGCGCTGCTCGATCAGCGCAATCTGGCCGGGATCGGGAACGTCTACAAGGCCGAGGTGCTGTTCCTGCGCGGGCTGTGGCCGTGGACGCCGGTGTCGGCGGTGCCGGATCTGGAGGGCACGGTGCGGCTGGCGCAGGAGTTGGTGGCGTCGAACCGCGACCGCTGGACGCGGACCACGACAGGATCGCTGCGCCGCGGGCAGACCAGCTACGTCTACGGCCGGCGGGCGCAGCCCTGCCTGCGATGCGGCGCCGCGATCCGGAAGAGCTCCGTCGAGCAGCGGGAGGAGCGGGTCACCTACTGGTGCCCGCGCTGCCAGCCCGAGCCCGCCTAGGCCGCCGGGGTGCTGGGCCGGCGCAGCTCCGACAGGCCCTCGGCCACGCCGCGGAGGCGGTCGGTCGCCTCGACCAGGCCGGTCAGCGCCGGGTGCTGGTCCGTTATCGGGTGGCCGTCCTCGGCGACGTAGCTCGCCGCGGCCGCGACCAGCCGCTCGTAGGCGGTGACGCCCTCGGTGAACTGCTTCGCGAGACTCTCGTGCGCGTGCTCGATCCCCGGCCGCTGGTCGGGCGGGCTGAGCGGGATCGCCCGCTCCACGCTCGCCACCCGCTGGCCGAGGTCGCGCAGCCACTGCTCGGCGACCGCGGCCTCGAGCATCGCCGACTCGCCCGCGCCGGTCAGCCGCCCGGCCAGGCCGACCAGGGTCGCGGACGCCCGGTCCAGCCGGTCCCAGGCCTGTGCCACGGCGGAGCCCCGCAGGGCGTAGCGGTCCTTGTGCCTGCGCACCTCCTGCAGGACCTGGCGCCCGGCCGGGAACCGCTCGACGGCGGCCAGCAGCCGCTGTCCGGGCAGCGCCGGCGCGGGAGGGGGCGGCGCGGGCAGCGCGGCCAGCGCCCGGTGGTCGCTCCAGCGCCACCAGGCCAGTGCCACGGACGCCCCCGCCGCCGCGGCCCAGGCCGCATCCGCAAGACCGATCCCCGCGTACGGGGTGAGGACGGCAGCGGCTGCGGTCAGCCCGCCCCCGACGACGCTCCACCGCCGCGCCGAACCGCGCAGCCGCTTGAGCCGCCGGAAGTATCGGGTCCGCTCGTCCACCGTCTGCTCCTCCCGCGAACGCGTCGTCAGCCGGCGGCCGACGTGTCCCCGCGCTTGGAATTCATGCTGGCCCGGATCTCGTCGAGCCGGGCGACGCTGGCCGGGTCGGCGGCCGGGGCCGCGTTGCCCTGCTCGACGGCCGGCTTGCCGGGGGTGCCACCGAGCTGCTCGCCGGCCATGCTGGCCCGGATCTGCTCGAGCCGGGACGTGCCGGCCAGGTCGAGGCTCGACTTCTGCACCTCGAGCATGCGGCCCTCGACGGAGTTCGACGCCAGCTCGGCGCGGCCCATCGCGTTCGCATAGCGCTGCTCGATCTTGTCGCGCACCTCGTCCAGCGACGGGGTGTTGCCGGGCGCCGAGAGCGACGACATCGACTCGAGCGACTTGGCGACGGTCTCCTGCATCTTGGCCTGCTCGAGCTGGCTCAGCAGCCGGGAGCGCTCGGCGATGCGCTGCTGCAGCACCATCGCGTTGTTCTCCACCGCCTTGCGGGCCTGGCCGGCCGCCGAGAGCGCCTGGTCGTGCAGCGTCTTCAGGTCTTCCATCGACTGCTCGCCGGAGACCAGCTGGGTGGCGAGCGTCTGCGCGGTCGACTCGTATTTCTGCGCCTCGGACTCGTCACCGCCCGACCGGGCCCGATCGGCCAGCACGAGGGCCTGGCGCGCCATGCCCTGCAGCTTCTCGACCTCGGACATCTGCCGGGACAGCTTCATCTCCAGCTGCCGCTGGTTGCCGATCACGGCCGCGGCCTGTTGCACGAGGGCCTGGTGCTGCCGCTGTGCATCCTCGATGGCCTGCTGGATCTGCACCTTGGGGTCGGCGTACTCATCGATCTTCGCGCCGAAGAGCGCCATCATGTAACGCCAGCCCTTGACGAACGGGTTCGCCATATCCGCGGTATCCCCTCAATGTCGCTCAGTCGGACGCGCCACCGACGCGGGACCGAGGGGTCTTCACGATGGCGCGGAGTCCATCGTGTCAGCCCCATGCCACCGCCGTCACGTGACCTCGGGGGGATCTCAGGGTCTTGCGAGGGTTCCCCCGAGGTCGAGGCTACGCGCCGACACGCGTTCCGGCGACGGCCGGAAGGCCACGGCGCACCTGGCAGATCATGGCGCCGCCGAGCCGGGGCCCGGCGCAGGCGGTCATGATCCGCCAGATGCGCCGGTAGCGGGCGGTCAGGCGGCGTAGACGATGTCGCGGTCGCGCTTGCGCTTGGTGCGCAGGGTCGCCCTGAGCGGCGAGTCCTGGCGCACGGAGACCGAGACGGCACCGTCGGAGGTGAGCTGGCGCACGGCCGGGGCTTCGGTGCCCTTGACCGGGTTCGCTGTCTTGACTCCGGCGGACTTCGCCGGGGCGGTCTTGACCGCACCCGCGCCGCTGGAATCGAGCGGGGTCGGCTCGAGCGGGACGAGCACGCCGTCCATGCCCTCGGCGAGCGCGAGCGTGCCGCTCACCTCGCCCAGCACCTCGGAGAGGCGGGCGCCCAGGGCCTCGCAGATCGCCGCGAGCAGCTCGCTGGACGCTTCCTTCTGGCCACGTTCGATTTCGGAGAGATACCCGAGGCTGACGTTGGCGGCGGTCGACACCTCACGCAGCGTGCGATGCTGACCCTGCCGGCGCGCCCGAAGTGCGTCACCGATAACCCGGCGTAGCAGGACCATGGCACCTCCTCCTGCGGCGGGGCCGCCGGCAACCGCCGGAGGCTTCCCGCAACCGTACCCGCTGAGGGCGAGACCGACATCCCGCCCCGCCGAAATCCGGGGCGGCCGGGACCGGGTCGGCCAGCGGGGCTGTTGATACTCGGCCGGGCGGCCGCGGGCGCGTTCCGCCGCACGGGAAAGACCCGGCAGGTCAGCCGGGCATTCCCCCGCCGGATCCGGCTATCTCGTCGACCAGCAGGCTCAGGACGGAGTTCACCGTTTCGGTGCGGACATCGTCCCGCGAACCGGACAACCGGAGCTCCCGGACGACGGCGCGGCCCGGCCCGGCGACCGCGATGTAGACCAGCCCGACCGGCCGGCCGCCCTGCGGTTCGGGCCCGGCGACGCCGGTCGTGGCCAGGCCCCAGTCGGCTGCGCAGCGTGACCGTGCGCCCTCGGCGAGCGCGCGGGCGACGTCCGGATCGACCGGCCCGCGGTCGGCCAGGAGCGCCTCCGGCACGCCGGCGAGCGCGTGCTTGAGGTCGGTGGCGTAGACCACGAGCCCGCCCCGGAACACCGCGCTGACCCCGGGGATCTCGACGATGGTGGCGGCGAGCAGGCCGCCGGTGAGCGACTCGGCCACGGCGAGCGTCTCCCGCCGCCCGGCCAGGGCGCGCACGGCCGCCGCGGCGGAAACACCCGTCATGCGCGCTGGGACCGGCGGCGCAGGCGCACCGCCTGGAGCACGTAGTCGGCGCCGGTCACCATCGTCACGATCAGGGCGGCGACCATGAGGGCGACGCCGATCACGTCGAACGGCTCCGGAACGGGCCACAGGAACCAGGCGATCGCCGCGATCTGCAGCGCCGTCTTCAGCTTGCCGCCGCGGCTGGCCGGGATGATCCCGTACCGGATGACCCAGAACCGCAGCGCGGTGACGCCCCACTCCCGGACCAGGATCAGCACGGTCACCCACCACGGCAGCAGGTCGTACGCCGACAGCAGGATCAGCGCGCTCCCGGTGAGCGTCTTGTCCGCGATCGGGTCGGCGACCTTGCCGAAGGAGGTCACCAGCTCGTAGCGCCGGGCGATCCAGCCGTCGGCGAAGTCGGTGGCGGAGGCGACGCAGAAGGTCAGGCAGGCCGCCATCCGCCAGGCCGGCTCGGTCATCTCGGAGACGATCACGATCGCCACGAAGACCGGTACGAGCACTATGCGGACGGCGGTCAGCAGGTTTGCCGGGTTGTAGAGCGACACCGGCCGCGGCGCGGCCAGCGGGACCGGCTCGTCGGTCACGACGCGGCCGTCGCTGCCACTGCCGATGGGGCGGCGGAGATCATCTCGACCGGTACGGCGACCAGGTCGACGCCCTCGGTCGCCGTGACCCGGGCCCGGACGAAGTCACCGGGGCGCAGCGCGGCGAGGTCGGCACCCTCGTCGCCGGCGACCAGCGTGGTGGAGCCGTCGACCTCGGGCGCCTGGTGCGCGGCGCGGCCCTCGATCTCGCCGCCGGCGACGGTGTCGACGAGCACCTCGACGATCGAGCCGAGCCGGTCCTCCGCGCGCTGGGCGCACAGCTCGTCGGCGAGGTCGCTGATCCGGCCGAAGCGCCGCTTGACGGTGTCCTCGCTGATCTTGCCGGGCAGGCCGGCGGCCTCGGTGCCGTCCTCGTCGCTGTAGTCGAAGACACCGATGGCGTCGAGCCGGGCCTCGGACAGGAACCGGACCAGCTCGTCGACGTCCTGGCGGGTCTCGCCGGGGAAGCCGACGATGAAGTTGCTCCGGGCGCCGGCCTCGGGTGCGAGCGCGCGGGCGGTGGCGAGCAGCTCCAGGAACCGGTCGGTGGAGCCGAAACGCCGCATCCGGCGCAGCACGGGCTCGCTGGAGTGCTGGAAGGACAGGTCGTAGTAGGCGGCGACGCCGGGCGTGGTGGCGATGACCTCGACCAGGCCGGGCCGCGTCTCGGCGGGCTGCAGGTAGCTGGCCCGCACCCGCACGATGCCGTCGACGGCGGCGAGCTGGGGCAGCAGCTTCTCCAGGGCGCGGGGGTCGCCGAGGTCCTTGCCGTAGGAGGTGCTGTTCTCGCTGACGAGTACGAGTTCGCGGACGCCGGAGCGGGCCAGCCACTCGGCCTCGGCCAGCAGCTCCTGCGGGTCCCGCGAGACGAACGCGCCCCGGAAGGCCGGGATGGCGCAGAACGAGCAGCGCCGGTCGCAGCCGCTGGCCAGCTTGAGGCTGGCGACGGGCCCGTTGTCGAGCCGGCGGCGCAGCACCTTGCGCAGGTGCGCGGGCGTGTGCTCGTCGACGGTGGCGTGGCCGGGCACGACGACCTTGGCGGCCTGCCGCGCGACCGGGGTCAGCGGCAGCAGCTCGCGCCGGTCCCGCGGGGTGTGCGCGTCGAACCGCTCACCGGCCAGCACCCCGTCGAGCCGGGCGGCGATGTCGGTGTAGTCGTCGAACCCGAGCACGGCCTGCGCCTCGGGCAGGCTCTCGGCGAGCTCCTTGCCGTAGCGCTCGGCCATGCAACCGGCGGCGACGACCTTCGCGCCGGTGTCGGCGGCGGCCAGCAGCGTCTCGATGGAGTCCTGCTTGGCCTTCTCGACGAAACCACAGGTGTTGACGAGCACCACATCGGCGCCCTCGGCGTCGGTGCTGACCTGCCAGCCCCCGGCGTCGAGGCGGGCGGCCAGCTCCTCGGAGTCGACCTCGTTACGGGCACATCCGAGGGTCAGAAGCGCAACACGGCGCGGAGCGGGAGTCATGGACACTCTGCAAAGGTTACCGGGCTACGCACGGTGACCCGTCCCCCGCTCGGCCGATTACGCCAGGCCACGGCGGTCGGGCCCGCGACACACCTAGTCGACCCGTAGCGCCGCCAGGGCCTCTTCCAGCTCGTCCGGCTTGATCAGGACCTCCCGCGCCTTCGAACCCTCGGACGGGCCGACGATTCCCCTGGTCTCCATGAGGTCCATGAGGCGGCCGGCCTTGGCGAAGCCCACCCGGAGCTTGCGCTGCAGCATCGAGGTCGATCCGAACTGTGAGGTCACCACCAGGTCGATCGCCTGGATCAGCACCTCGAGGTCGTCGCCGACCTCCTCGTCGATCTGCTTCTTCTTGTCCTGCACCGGCGCGGTCACGTCCGGGCGGAATTCCGGCTCGCGCTGGCTCTTGCAGAACTTGACGACGTCGTTGATCTCTTTTTCCTCGACCCACGCGCCCTGGAAGCGCGCGGGCTTCGAGGCGCCCATCGGCAGGAAGAGGCCGTCGCCGCGGCCCAGGAGCTTCTCCGCGCCCGGCTGGTCGAGGATGACCCGGGAGTCCGCCAGCGAGGACGTCGCGAAGGCCAGCCGGGACGGGACGTTGGCCTTGATCAGGCCCGTCACCACGTCGACCGACGGGCGCTGGGTGGCCAGCACCAGGTGGATGCCCGCCGCGCGGGCCAGCTGGGTGATGCGCACGACCGAGTCCTCGACGTCGCGCGGGGCGACCATCATCAGGTCGGCAAGCTCGTCGACGATCACCAGGAGGTAGGGGTACGGCTTCATCACCCGGTCCACGCCGGGCGGGGCGGTGATCTCGCCGCTGCGGACCTTGCGGTTGAAGTCGTCGACGTGGCGTACCCCGTTGGCGGCGAGGTCGTCGTAGCGCATGTCCATCTCGCGGACGACCCATTCCAGCGCGTCCGCCGCCTTCTTGGCGTTGGTCACGATGGGGGTGACCAGGTGCGGGATGCCCTCGTACGCGGTCATCTCGACCCGCTTCGGGTCGACCAGCAGCAGCCGCACCTCGTCCGGGGTGGCCCGGGTGAGAATCGACACCAGCAGCGAGTTGAGGCACGAGCTCTTGCCGGCGCCGGTCGCGCCCGCGATGAGGATGTGCGGCATCTTCGCGAGGTTGGCCACCACGAAGCGGCCCTCGATGTCCTTGCCGAGCGCCACCAGCATCGGATGGTGGTCGGCGGTCGCCGCGTGCGAGCGCAGCACGTCGCCCAGCGACACGTTCTCCGGGTCGGTGTTGGGGATCTCCACGCCGACCGCGCTCTTGCCCGGGATCGGGCTCAGGATGCGCACGTCCGGCGACTTCACCGCGTACGCGATGTTGCGCGAAAGCTGGGTGATCCGCTCGACTTTGACGCCCGGGCCGACCTCGACCTCGTAGCGGGTGACCGTCGGGCCCCGGGTGAAGCCGGTGACCGCCGCGTCGAGGTTGAACTGGTCGAAGACGCCGGTCAGCGCGGTCATGATCTCGTCGTTGGCCTTGCTGCGGGACTTCGGTGCCACGCCCTTGCCGAGCAGGCTCGGCGGCGGCAGCCGGTAGTCGCCCTCGAGCGCGGAGATGTCCAGCTGCTCGGCGCGGGTCGGCAGCGGCGAGTGCTCGGGAGGATCGGGGGTCTTGCGGCTGGCCGGCACCTTCTTGCCGCGCGGCACCGGGACGGTGTCATGCACGATCGGGTCCTCGACGTCGTCGCCGTCGAGGCCCGGCGCCAGGCCGATGTCGGCGAGCGAGCCCTGCCGGCGGCGGGCCGGCGCGCGGCGCTTGGCACCCGCCTGCTCGTCGTCGGCGGGATCGTCCAGGTCGGGCAGGCTGGGGTCGGGCAGCGGGGCGCGGTCCGACGAGCGGCCCAGCAGCACGTCGACGAGGAGCAGGAACCGCTCGGGGATCCGGCTGATCGGCGTCGCGGTGATGACCAGCAGACCGAAGATCAACAGCAGGATCAGCAACGGTACGGCGACCCAGCCGGTGACCGCGCGCTCCAGCAGCGAGCCGACGCCGTAGCCGATGAGCCCGCCGGAGCTGTCCATCTCGATGTCGTCGACGGGATGCTGTGCCACCTGCAGCAGGCTCGCGGTCGACACGACCAGGGCGGTCCAGCCCACCACCGACCGGCCGCGGTGCTCCGGGTCGGCGGGCCGCCGCATGAAGCGGAACGCGCCGTAGAGCAGCAGCAGCGGGAGCAGCACGGACAGCCCGCCGAAGAAGAGCCGCACGGCGTCGGCGAGGCGGGCGCCGACCGGTCCCGCCGAGCCGGCCCAGACGGCGACGCCGATGAGGATCGCGAGGCCGAGCATGAGCAGGCCGGCGCCGTCGCGGCGGTGCTCCTCGTCGATCTCCTTGGCCGTCGCGGCCTGGCGGCCGACGCCGCGGGCGACCCAGCCGACGCTGTGCGCGACGCCCATCCAGAGGGCGCCGACGCCGCGGACGAGGCCGGCGACGACGACCGCGCCGACGCCGGGCCGGGCCCGGGTGGCGCTCCTGGCCCGGGTTCGCGCGGCGGGCCGGGCCGCGGTCTTACGGGCGGCGGCCTTGCGGGCGGGCTGGCGGGCGGGCTGGCGGGCGCGTGTGGTCGCGGCGCCGCGCGTGGTCGACGCGGCGCGGCCCCGGCTCGCCGGAGGAGTTCGGCCCGCCATGCCCAATACCGTAACGGCGCCACGCCCGCGAGCCCGCGCGCCGCACCGTGACAGGGTTTCGCTTTTTCCCCCGATTAGGATCAAGACCATGTCCGTACTGCCGAAGCCGCTCAGCCACGAGATGATCCTCGAAGTACTGGACGCTCGCGGGTACGCCCACTTCGTCGACTCCGACGGCGACATCGGCGGCAACTGGCGCGGCTGCCTGATCTACTTCATCCGGCTGGGCCGCGACCAGGAGGTGCTGCAGGTCCGCGCGCTGACCCGGACCGTGTTCAGCACCGACGACGTCCCCCGGCTGTACGGGTTCTGCAACGCCTGGAACCACGACCGGCTCTGGCCCAAGGCCTACGTGCACACGGCCGACGACGGCACGGTGCGGGTGGTCGGCGAGGTCTCCGGCGACTGGGAGCACGGCGTGACGCCGGAGCAGCTGGACCAGGTGATGATCTGCGGAATCGCCACCGGCTGCGAGCTAGCGGACGCGGTCGCGGAGCTTTAGCCGCCGCACGATCAGCCCGGCCCACGAGGTCAGGATGATCGCGGCGACCACCAGTCGCGCCGCCCACTCGTAGCCGTGCGGGTAGAAGACGCCGGCGGCGTGGTTGTCGAGGAACCCGCCGGTCAGCGGCGGGAGGCCGGCGCCCTCCCGGCCCCGGTCCTCGATCCAGGTCAGCGGGCAGCTCAGCCGGGCCGCGACGATCACGAACAGCCAGCCGGCACAGAGCACCTGCAGCCAGATCAGCCGCGGCACCCGCCAGGCGAGGAAGCCGCCGAAGATTCCGAAGGCCAGGAACGCGAAGTGCGCGCACACGGCCGCGGCGATCAGTACTCGGTAGCCCATCCGATCACGGTATCCAGACGCAGCGCTGCCCGCGCAGGACGGAGGATGGCCGGCGCGGGCAGCACGTCTTCGTGTGGCGTCAGCCGCGGTGGTGGCCGCGACGGTGGTGGTGGCGGCCCTGCAGCTGACCGGCGTCGCCGGCCGGCGGGGTGGTCGCCTCGGCCGGAGGCGCCGTGGTGGCCTGCGCCGGGGGCGCCGAGGTCGCGGCGCCGCCCGCGGACCCGCCCGTGGTGAGCAGGGTGAGGTTGTTCGTCTCCAGGATCTCGGTGATCGGCTGGAAGAACGTCTCGCCACCGGCGGTGCAGTCGCCGGAGCCGCCGGAGGTCACGCCCTGTGCCTGGTCACCCGAGAGCCAGGGGCCGCCGGAGTCACCGCCCTCGGCGCAGACGTCCGTACGGGTGAGGCCGGTGACCGCGCCCTCCGGGTAGTTCACCGTCTGGTTCTTGGCCAGGATCGTGCCGCAGAAGGTGCCGGTGGTGGAGCCGGAACGGCAGACCGCCGCGCCGACGGGCGCCTCCGTGCTGCCGCCGACCGGCAGCGCGTTGCCGTCGAAGTCGTTGACGAACGGCTGCAGCGTCACGCCGGCGCCGGTCTGCACCACGCCCATGTCGGCGTCGCCCGGGAAGACGGACGCGATGACCACGCCCTGGTCCAGGTTCTCCCGGTCGGTGGTCTGTGTGCCCTCGGCGCCGCAGTGCCCGGCGGTGACGAAGCCGCCCTCGACCGCGAACCCGATCGAGCAGCGCGCCTGACCGCCGTCGAGGTTGACGAAGTACGGCTCGGCGCCGATGACGTCCGCGAGCGTCCTGGGTGCCCGCTTGGTGACGACGACCTTCACCGCGGCGTCCGGGATGCCGGCGTCCCCGGCGAGCTCCTTCGCGTGGTCGGCGTCGCCCGGCAGGGCCTGCACGACCACCTTGTTGGCGGCGACGTCGACGTACCAGCCGGGCAGGTCGCGGTCGGCCTTGGTGGCCTCGCCGTCCAGCGCCTTCTTGGCACTGTCCAACTCGGCCACGCTGCGCTCGACCAGCCGCGGCACGGCGCCCGCCGCGCGCACCTTGCCGGCCAGGCCGGCGTCGGTGATCCCGATGTTCAGCGTGGTGCCGTCCCGGCCGAGCCAGGAGCCGGCGTACGAGTCGCCGGCGGCGCTGCGCAGTTGGGCGGCGACGCCGCTGGCCCACGCGGCCCGCTTCACCCGGGCCTCGGCCTGGTCGGTGCTCACGCCGAGGTCCCGCTTCATCGCGGCGAGCAGCTGTGGGGCCACTCCGCCGGTTGCCTGCGGCGCGGAGCGGGGCGGCGGGGTCGTACCCGCCATCGACGGCAGGGTGAAAGCCACCGCCGCGCCCGCTGCCGTCACTGTCGCCGCGATTGCGACGACCGTTCTGCGCTGCATCCGAAACTCCCCTCGCATCGAGTGCCGTGGGGGCGGCACCGTGCCCTCAGATACGGAGAGGGGTCTCGGCCGGATCAAAAAATCCGGTATTCACAGAAAACAATGCCTCCGGGTTACACCTCGACCACGGTCGGCACGATCATCGGGCGCCGCCGGTAGGCGTCGTTCACCCAGCGCCCGACGGTGCGCCGGACCACCTGTTGCAGCTGGTGGGTGTCGGTGATGCCGTCCTCCGCCGAGCGGTGCAGCGCCGCGGTGAGCAGCGGGATGACCGGGTTGAACGCCTCCGGGTCCTCGGAGAAGCCCTTCGCCGAGATGCTCGGCTCGCCGACCACCTTGCCGGTCACCGAGTCGATCACCACGGTGGCCGAGATGAAGCCGCCGTCGCCGAGGATCCGGCGCTCGGTGAGCAGCGACTCGCTGACGTCGCCCACGGCGAGGCCGTCGACGTACACGTAGCGGTTCTTGACCCGGCCCACGTGCCGGGCGTGTCCCTCGACGAGGTCGACGACGTCGCCGTCCTCGCAGAGCACCACCCGGTCCGGCGCGACGCCGGATTCGATGCCGAGCTGGGCGTGCGCCCGCAGGTGCCGCCACTCGCCGTGCACCGGCATCAGGTTGCTCGGGCGCACGACGTTGAGCAGGTAGAGCAGCTCGCCGGCCGGGGCGTGCCCGGAGACGTGCACCTTGGCGGTGTCCTTGTGCACGACCGTCGCGCCGGCCCGGGCCAGCTGGTTGATCACCCGGTAGACCGAGGTCTCGTTGCCGGGCACCAGCGAGCTGGCCAGCACGACGGTGTCGCCGGACTCGATGGTGATGTGCCGGTGGTCGCCGGTCGACATGCGACCCAGCGCGCTCATCGGCTCGCCCTGCGAACCGGTCGACATGAAGACGATCTCGTCGTGCGGCATGGACGCCGCCTCGTCGAGGCTGACCAGCAGGCCGTCCGGGATCCGCAGCAGGCCCAGGTCGCGGGCGATGCCCATGTTGCGGACCATCGAGCGCCCGATCAGGGCGACCTTGCGCTCGTACTCGTACGCCGCGTCCATCACCTGCTGCACGCGGTGCACATGGGACGCGAAGCTGGCCACGATGATCCGGCCCCGGGCCTTGGCGAAGATGCCGCCGAGCACCGGGCCGATGTCGCGCTCGGGCGTCACGAAGCCGGGGATCTCGGCGTTGGTCGAGTCGGAGAGCAGCAGGTCGACACCCTCGGCGCCGAGCCGGGCGAAGCCGGCCAGGTCGGTGATGCGCCCGTCCAGCGGCACCTGGTCCATCTTGAAGTCGCCGGTGTGCAGCACCAGGCCGGCCGGGGTGCGCACGGCGACGGCGAGCGCGTCCGGGATGGAGTGGTTGACGGCGAAGAACTCGCACTCGAACGGGCCAAGCCGCTCGGTCTGCCCCTCACGCACGGTCAGCGTGTAGGGGTCCAGCCGCCGCTCCGCCAGCTTCGCCTCGACCAGCGCGAGGGTGAACTCGGAGCCGACCAGCGGGATGTCGGGCTTGAGCGCGAGCAGGTAGGGAACCGCGCCGATGTGGTCCTCGTGCCCGTGGGTGAGCACGATCGCCTGTACGTCGGCGAGCCGGTCCCGGATCGGCGTGAAGTCGGGCAGGATCAGGTCGACGCCCGGCTGCTCGACGTCGGGGAAGAGCACTCCGCAGTCGATGACGAGCAGTTTGCCGTCGTACTCGTAGACGGTCATGTTGCGGCCGATGGCACCGAGACCTCCCAGCGGGGTGACGCGCAGGGCGCCCTCCGGCAGCGGGGGTGGCGGTTCCAGTTCGACGTGTGCCTGGCTCAAATGCGAGGCCTCTCTAATTGGTGCCGAGGGGCTGTCCCGCCGCGGCGGCGTCCTCGTGCAGTTGGTTCGTTTCGGCCTCGGTGGCATCGACGAGCGGCGAGCGCACGGGGCCGGCGGGCAGCCCCAGTGCGCGCAGGCCGGCCTTCACGAGGATGGTGCCCTGGGTCCGGAAGATGCCGGTGAACAGCGGCAGCAGCCGCCGGTGCAGCGCGAGCGCCCCGGCGGTGTCACCGCGCTCGTAGGCCTCGATCATGGCCTTGGTCTGCGGGCCGATGAAGTGCGTCGAGGTGCCGACCACGCCGACCGCGCCGATGGACAGCAGCGGCAGGATGGCGGCGTCCTCACCCGAGTAGTACGCGAGATCGGTGCGGCGCAGCACGTCGGCGCTCCCGGCGAAGTCGCCCTTGGCGTCCTTGACGGCGACGATGCTGGGGTGCTCGGCGAGGCGTACCAGCGTCTCGGTGGCGATCGGCACGCCGGAGCGGTGCGGAATGTCGTAGAGCATGACCGGCAGGCCCACGGAGTCGGCGACGGTCGTGAAGTGCCTGATCAGGCCCGCCTGCGGCGGCTTGTTGTAATACGGCGTCACGACCAGCAGCCCGTGCGCACCCGCCTTCTCCGCCGTGCGCGACAGCTCGACGGTGTGTGCGGTGTTGTTGGTGCCGACCCCCGCGACGATCCGGGCCCGGTCGCCGACGGCCTCGACGACGACGCGGAGCAGGGTCTCCTTCTCGGCATCGGTGGTGGTCGGCGACTCGCCGCCGGTCCCGCTGATCACCAGCGCGTCGTGGCCCTGCTCATCCACCAGCCACGTGGCGAGCCTGGCCGCGCCGTCGACATCGAGGGAGCCGTCCGCTCTGAACGGGGTCACCATGGCCGAGAGCAGCCTGCCGAAGGGCCGCGGGTGGTCGTGCGTCATACCGACAACTTATCGGACGCCCGGAGGGCTTTCCCCGTCGCCGGTGTGCGGGAGCCCCGGGGCTCAGACGTACAGGGCGGTGAAGGGCGCCCAGGGCAGGTTGCGCAGCACGCTGAATACGCCCCAGGCGGCGATGAAGATGCCGATCACCGCGGGACTCGGGTTGAGCTGCGCGATCTTCCAGCCGAAGAGCCGGCGGCCGGCCCAGGCGAAGTACATGTAAAGGAGGAAGGGGACGGCGAAGACGAACAGCGCGTGGTGCCGGGCGGCCGCCGGGATGTCGCCGTGCAGCAGATACCACGCCGCGCGGGTGCCGCCGCAGCCCGGGCAGATGAAGCCGGTCGTGTATTTGAGCAGGCAGGTGGGGGCCGCGCCGGCGTTCGCCTCGGTGGGGCTGGTGGCCAGCGTGTAGCCGACCGCGCCGGCCATGCAGACGAGCATCGCGGCCGGGGCGACCCAGACCGGCGAATCGCGCCACCTGCGCTGGATGAAGCGGGTCACCCGGTCCTGCTGCGGCTCCTGATACTGCGGGTACGGCGGGGGCTCCGTGACCGTGCTCATGGGCGTCACGGTACACCCGCGGACGCGGCCTTCAGCGCTGCCGCGAGCGGGCCGGCGAGGTCGCCGCGCTCCGGCGCGGCGATGTCGTCGAGGCCCAGCCAGCCGGCCAGCCGGCGCAGCTCGGCGGCGAGCGCGGCGGCCGTCTCCTGCTCGTCGGCGGCGGGCTCGAGCCACGCGGCCGGGATCCGCAGCACGCCGGCCTTGCGGTCGGCCTTGAGGTCGACCCGGGCGGCGAAGGCCTCGCCGAGCAGGAACGGGAGCACGTAGTAGCCGTATTGCCGCTGGGCGGCGGGCACGTAGATCTCGATGCGGTAATTCATGTCGAAGAGCCGCTCGGTGCGGGCGCGCTCCCAGATCAACGGGTCGAACGGGCTGATCAGCGTCGCCGCGCCCACCCGGCGCGGCAGCCTCGCCTCGTGGTGCAGGTAGGCCGGGCCCTTCCAGCCCCGCACCGTGACCGGCAGCAGCACCCGGTCCTCGATCAGCTCGGACACGGCCTGTTTGAAGCCGGCCACCGGCAGCCGGAAGTAGTCGCGCAGCTCCACCTCGGCGGCGACGCCCAGGGTACGGGCCGCGAGGGCGACCAGGGCCCGGAAGGCGTCCGGCGGGTCCGGGGTCGGCGCGTCGATCACCCGCCGCGGCAGGACCCGCTCGGTCAGGTCGTAGCGCCGGGCGAACGAGGTGGTGCGGTCGGCGGCGGTGACCTCGCCGCTGAAGAAGAGGTATTCGAGGGCGATCTTGGTGGCCGACCAGTTCCACCCCCAGTTGTCCTTTTTGCGGGGCACGTCCTGCTCGATCTCGGCGGCGGTCAGCGGGCCCCGGTCGCGCACCTCGTCGCGCACCCAGGCGACGAGGTCGGGTTGCTCGTCGACGACGCGTCCGATGTGGCCCCACGCGTAGCGGCGCGCGTCGGCCATCCGCCAGCGGAAGAGCGGCTGCAGCTCGACGTTGATCAGCGAGGCCTCGTGGCCCCAGAACTCGAACAGCTCGCGGGGATCGCGGTAGGCGGCGCGCTCGAGCAGCGCCGGCGGGTAGGGACCGAGCCGGCTGTAGAGCGGCATGAAGTGCGCGCGCTGCAGCACATTGACCGAATCCATCTGGATCAGGTGCAGGCGGCGCAGCACCCGGCGCAGGTGGCGCACGTCGGTGGCCCCGCCCGGGGCGGGGTCGGCGAAGCCCTGCGCGGCCAAGGTGATGCGCCGGGCCTGCGCGACGGAGAGGGTGTCGGGTACAGCCACAGCCAGGACGCTAGCCGAGGGGTACGACAGGACGTCTGTAGGCTGCCGGGCATGGCACTCGGCTTCGTCCGTCCGGCCCGTCCCGAGGACGCCGGAGAGATCGCCCGCATCCAGCTCTCGACCTGGCGGACCGCGTACCGGCGGATGTTCCCGGCGCATGTGCTGGCCAACCTCGACGAGGCCTACCTGGCGCGGGGCTGGGCCGAGGCGATCACCGCCGCACCCTCGCCGCGGCACCGGGTGCTCATCGCGGTCGAGCAGGGCGAGTCGGCGTCGCAGGTGGTCGGCTTCGCCGCCGCCGGCCCGGCCGACGAGCAGGCGCTGGCGCCCGAGGAGCCCCCGCTCGACGACGGCGTCGCGGCGATCACGGACCTGCTGATCGAGCCGCGCTGGGGGCGGCGCGGGCACGGCAGCCGGCTGCTCGCCGCGACCGTCGACCTGTGGCGCGAGGACGGCTTCAAGGCCGCCGTGGCCTGGGCCTACGACGCGGACGAGGCGATGCGGAAGTTCCTGCTCTCGACCGGCTGGGAGCCGGACGGCGCCGCCCGCGCGCTGGACGTCGACGACATGCTGGTGCCCCAGCTGCGGCTGCACGTCGCCCTCGACCAGCCGCCGGCGGCCTGACGCCGGCACCGCGATGCAGCCGCCGACGCACGACCTGGTCGTCGGCGTCGCCGCGCCCACCTTCGCGCTGACCGGCCCGGACGGGCAGATCCGCGCGGCCGGGGCGCAGGGCGTCTTCCACGCCGACGCGCGGGTGCTCTGCGGCGCCGTGCTGCGGGTGGACGGCCGCGAGCCCGAGCCGGTCGGCCACGCCGGCGACGGGCCCGGGACCACCCACTTCGTCTCGATGGCCGGCCCGGGCCGGGCCGTACGGATCCGGCGGACCCGCACGGTCTCCGCGGGCCGGATCGCCGAACTGATCACCCTCGGCCCGCCGGCCTCGGCGCCGGTCGCCGTCGCGGTCACCGTCGATCTAGCGGTGGACCTGGCGCCCATCGAGGTGGTCAGGTCCGGCGGCCGGGGCACGCCGGTGGCCGCCCGCCGCTCGGGCGGCGCCCTGGTCTGGGAGCGCGACGGCATCACCGTCACGGCCACCGCCGACCGGGCCGAGATCGACGACCGCGGCCGGCTGGCCTGGGCGGTCACCCTCGAGCCGGGCGCGGACACGACCCTGGACCTCACCGTACGCGTGGACGACCCGGCCGCCGTCGTGCACGCGCCCGCCCGCGCCCGTTGCTGGAGCGCCGCCGAGGTGCGGTCCGCCGACCACCGCCTGGACCGGCTGGTCGCCCGCTCGCTCGACGACCTCAATGCCCTGCGGCTGGCCGAGGGCGACGACGTCTACCTCGGCGCCGGGGTGCCGTGGTATCTGACCCTGTTCGGCCGCGACAGCATCTGGGCGGCCCGGATGCTGCTGCCGCTGGGCACCCGCCTCGCCGCCGGGACGCTGCGGGTGCTCGCCCGCCGCCAGGGCACCCGGGTGGACCCGGAGACCGGCGAGGCGCCCGGTAAGATCATGCACGAGCTGCGCCGCCAGGAGTTCACCCTCGCCGGGTCCGGCACCCGCCTGCCCCCGGCGTACTACGGGACCGTGGACGCCACCCCGCTCTGGATCAGCCTGCTGCACGACGCCTGGCGCTGGGGCCTGCCCGAGGACGAGGTCGGCGGGCTGCTGCCGAGCCTCACCGCCGCGCTCGGCTGGCTGGCCGGGCAGGCCGGCCCGGACGGCGACGGCTTCGTCGAATACCTCGACGCCGGCGGCCACGGCCTGGCCAACCAGGGCTGGAAGGACTCCGCCGACGCGGTCCGCTTCCACGACGGTCGGGTGGCCGAGCCGCCCATCGCCTTGGCCGAGGTGCAGGGGTACGCCTACCGCGCCGCCCTGGACGGCGCCGCGCTGCTGGACGCGTTCGGGCGCCCCGGCGGCGCGCGGTGGCGCGAGTACGCCGCCGCGCTGGCGGAGCGCTTCCGCGCGAGGTTCTGGCTTCCCGCAGGCCATCCGGCGCTGGCCCTGGACCGCGACAGGCGGCCGGTCGACTCGCTGACCAGCAACATCGGCCACCTGCTCGGCACCGGCATGCTGAACGCGGACGAGGAGCGCGCGGTCGCCACCGCGCTGGGCGGCCCGGCGATGTCCGGCGGGTACGGCCTGCGCACGATGTCCGCGGGCGACGGCGGCTTCTCACCGGCGTCGTACCACTGCGGTTCGGTGTGGGCGCACGACACCGCGATCGTGGCCGCGGGGCTGGCCCGGGCCGGTTTCCCGGCCGAGGCGGCACGGCTGATCGACGGGTTGCTGGCGGCCGCCGAGGCCTTCGATCACCGGCTGCCCGAGCTGCACGCCGGGAACGCCCGCCCGGCGCCGGGCGGCCCGGCGCCCTATCCCGGCGCGTGCCGGCCGCAGGCCTGGTCGGCGGCGGCCGCGGTGCTGATCCTGCGGGCGGCGATCGGCCTGGAACCCGACGTGCCGGGCGGCACGGTGCGGCTCCGCCCGCTCGCCGGCTCGCCCTTCGGCCGGCTCAGTGCCCGGGGCCTGGAAATCGCGGGCCGGCCGGTCGAGGTCACTGCGGACGGCGGAACCGCCACGATCGACGGCCTGCCGCCCTGGCTGACGGTGTCGTGACCCGGGCGGCGGCCGAGGATCAGCCGAGGAGCGAGTCGAGGCCGATCGTGAGGCCCGGTCGGCTGCCGACCGAGCGGACGCCCAGCAGCACGCCCGGCATGAAGGAGGCGCGATCCAAGCTGTCGTGCCGGATCGTGAGCGTCTCGCCCTGCGTACCGAAGAGGACCTCCTGGTGTGCGACCAGGCCCGACGCGCGCACGGAGTGGATCCGCACGCCGTCGACCTCCGCGCCTCGCGCGCCCGCGACCTCGTCCTCGGTCGCGTCCGGCATCGGGTCGCAGCCGGCCTCGGCCCGGGCCGCGCCGATGAGCCGCGCGGTGTGCGTGGCCGTGCCGCTCGGCGCGTCCAGCTTGCGCGGGTGGTGCTGCTCGATGATCTCGACGGACTCGAAGTAGCGGGCCGCCTTCGCCGCGAACTGCATCATCAGCACCGCGCCGATGCCGAAGTTCGGGGCGATCAGCACGCCGACCCCGGGCTTGTGCGCCAGCCAGCCGCGGACTCGTTCGAGGCGCTGCTCGGTGAAGCCGCTGGTGCCGACGACCACGCTGATGCCCTGCTCGACGGCCCAGTGCAGGTTGTCCATCACCACGTCGGGGGTGGTGAAGTCGACGAGCACCTGCGCGCCCGCGTCGGCGGCGTTGAACAACCAGTCGCCCTGGTCGACCATCGCCACCAGTTCCAGGTCGTCGGCGGCGTCGACGGCCTTGCACACCTCGAGGCCCATGCGGCCCCGGGCGCCTAGAACGCCGACACGGATCGGTTCTGCGTCTGTCACGCCGACAATTTAACGTACCGGCTCGGGGGCCGAGGCGCTGACCGCGCGCCTCGCCTGCCAGCGGCGCTCGGCGAATCCGACGGCCAGGAAGACCACGGCGACGTAGACCCAGCCGACCAGCACGTCGGCCACGTAGTGCTCGCCGGAGTAGACCAGCGTGAACGTCATGGCCAGCGGATATGCCAGCATCAGCGGCCACCAGCGCTTCGCGACCACCGGCAGGAAGAACGCCACCGCCATCATCGCGTACGCGGTGTGCAGCGACGGCATGGCCGCGACCGGGTTGGAGGCCTCGACCTGCAGGGCGTTGAGGGTGTTGCCGGCGCTGTGCAGCCCGATCGCGTTCCACCCGTTGGTGGAGATGCGCTCGACGTACTCGGGCAGGAAGCCGTACTTGGAGGCCCACCACGGCGGCGCGGCCGGGTAGAGGAAGTAGGTGATCAGCCCGGCCACGCTGAGGGTGAACCAGCGCCGCATGAAGCGGCCCCACTGATCGCGCTGCCGCACCCAGAGGATCACGCCGATGGTCGGCACGGCGAGGAAGTGCGAGACGTAGACCAGGGAGACGGCGACCTCCCACCACTGCACCACCTCCGGCTGGTAGAGGTGCTGCTGGAGCCAGACCGTCGGCACCTCGCCGCCGGTGAGCCACCCGAACATCGACTCGTCGGCGTGGATCAGCTCGGTGACGTGCGGATCGAACAGGTCGTCGGCGTAACCACGGGAGACGTTGTAGACGACCAGCAGCAGCGAGATCGGCAGCCAGTCGCGCAGGAACAGCAGGTGCTGCCGCCACGGCAGCTCGCTGCGCCAGGCGATGGTGGCCAGCCACAGCCACCCGAAGGCGATCAGCGGGTCGCTGGTCGGCACGCCGATGAAGAACGTGCCGACCGCGAACAACGCCGCCCAGATCAGCATGCCGATGAGCCGGCGCCGGCTGCGGGCCGGCGTCGGGATCTGCTGTACGGGCGGTGGGCTGAGGATGGTCACGGCGTCCCAGGTTAGCGGCGGTTGGCTGAGGTCATTGTGAAGCGAAGGCGGTCTCGTCGAACGGCCCGACGACGGCGAGCGACATCGGCCTCGACAGCAGCTCGGCCGCGAGCGTGTTCACCTCGTCGAGGGTGACCGCGTCGACCCGGGTCAGCAGCTCGTCGACGCCCATCAGGTCGCCGTGCAGCAGCTCCGACTTGGCCAGCCGGCTCATCCGCGAGCCGGTGTCCTCCAGGCCCAGGACGTAGGAGCCCTTCACCATGCCCTGGCCCCGGGCCAGTTCGTCGGCCGTGATGCCCTCGGCCGCGACCACCGCAAGCTCGGCGCGGATCAGGGCGAGGACCTCCTCGGCCTTGCCGGGCGCGCAGCCCGCGTAGACCGCGAAGAGGCCGGCGTCGGCGTACTGGCTGCCGTAGGAGTAGACCGAGTACGCCAGGCCGCGCTTCTCCCGGATCTCCTGGAAGAGCCGGCTCGACATGCCGCCGCCGAGCACGTTGTTGAGCACGCCCAGCGCGAAGCGCCGCTCGTCGCCCCGGTTGATGCCGGCGCAGCCGAGCACGATGTGCGCCTGCTCGGTGTCGCGGTGCCGCACGATCGTGGCCGGCTTCCGCGGCCGGGGTCCGCCGCCCGCGCCCCGCTTCGGCGCCGGCGACGCCTCGCCCTGCGCGAACGCGCTGCCGGCCAGCCCGGCCCGGATCAGCCTGACCACCTTGGCGTGTTCCAGGTTGCCCGCGGCGGCGATGACGATCTGCGGCGCCTTGTAGCGGTTGCGGTAGAAGCGGTTGATCTGGGTGCGGGTCATCGGGGAGATGGTCTCCGCCGTGCCCGAGATCAGCCGGCCCAGCGGGGTCTCGGCACCGAAGATCGCCTCGGTGAAGACGTCGTGCACCTCGTCACCCGGCTCGTCGTCGTGCATCGCGATCTCTTCGAGGATCACACCGCGCTCGGTCTCGACGTCCGCCGGGTCGATGATCGAGGCGGAGACGGCGTCGCAGAGCACGTCGACGGCGAGCGGCAGATCGACGTCGAGCACCCGCGCGTAGAAGCAGGTGTATTCCTTCGTGGTGAAGGCGTTGGTCTCGCCGCCGACGGCCTCGATCTCCGCGGAGATCTGCAGGGCGGTGCGCTTCTCGGTGCCCTTGAAGAGCAGGTGCTCGAGGAAGTGCGAGGCGCCCGACATCGCCGGGGTCTCGTCGCGGGAGCCGACCCCCACCCACACGCCGAGCGCGGCGCTGCGGGTCGTCGGGATCGACTCGGTGAGAATGCGCAGACCACTGGGCAGAACGGTACGGCGCACGCCGTCCTGCAGGGTCCGGGTGACAACGCGGGCCGGCCTCTCGGCCGGCCCGCGGGAACTCACTGTCATTCGTGAATCAGCTGCGGTCGCCGCTGGGACGCTGGCGGCGCCGGCGGGGCTCGCCGCCACCCTCGCCACGGGGACCGCGGTCCTCGCGCGGCGGGCGGCCGCCGTTGTCCGCCGCGTCGGCGGCCGGGGCGGCCGGAGCCTCCTCGCCCTCCGGGCGGACCTTGTCCAGGTAGATCTTGCCGCGGTTGTCGATGTCCGCGATCGAGACCTCGACCTTGTCGCCGACGTTGAGGAAGTCCTCGACCCTGTCGACCCGCTTGCCGTCGCCCACCTTGGAGATGTGCAGCAGGCCGTCGCGGCCGGGCAGCAGCGAGATGAACGCGCCGAACGCGGCCGTCTTCACCACCGTGCCGAGGAACTTGTCACCGGCCTTCGGCATCGTCGGGTTGGCGATGGCGTTGATCCGCTCCACCGCGGCCTCGGCCGCCGGGCCGTTGGTCGCGCCGACGTAGATCGTGCCGTCGTCCTCGATCGAGATGTCGGCGCCGGTCTCGTCCTGGATCGCGTTGATCGTCTGGCCCTTCGGGCCGATGACCATGCCGATCTTGTCGACCGGGATCTTCACGCTGGTGACCCGCGGCGCGTACTCGGACATCTCGGCGGGGCTGTTGATGGCCTCGTCCATGACGCCGAGGATCGTCGCCCGGGCCTCGTGCGCCTGCTGCAGGGCGGCGGCCAGCACGTCCGACGGGATGCCGTCGAGCTTGGTGTCGAGCTGCAGCGCGGTGACGAACTCCGGCGTGCCCGCGACCTTGAAGTCCATGTCACCGAACGCGTCCTCGGCTCCGAGGATGTCGGTCAGCGTCACGTACGTGGTCTTGCCGTCGACCTCGTCGGAGATGAGGCCCATCGCGATGCCGGCGACGTGCGCCTTCAGCGGCACACCCGCGGCGAGCAGGGCCAGCGTCGAGGCGCAGACCGAGCCCATCGAGGTCGAGCCGTTGGAGCTGAGCGCCTCGGAGACCTGACGGATCGCGTACGGGAACTCCTCGCGCGTCGGCAGCACCGGCACCAGGGCCCGCTCGGCGAGCGCGCCGTGGCCGATCTCGCGGCGCTTCGGCGAACCGACCCGGCCGGTCTCACCGGTCGAGTAGGGCGGGAAGTTGTAGTTGTGCATGTAGCGCTTGGACTTCTCGGGGGCGAGGGTGTCCAGCGACTGCTCGAGACGCAGCATGTTCAGCGTGGTGACGCCCAGGATCTGGGTCTCGCCGCGCTCGAACAGGGCCGAGCCGTGCACGCGGGGCAGGATGCCGACCTCGGCGCTCAGCGGCCGGATGTCGCGCGGCCCGCGGCCGTCCATGCGGACCTGGTCGCGGAGCACGCGGTTGCGCACCTCGGACTTGGTGACCGAGCGGAACGCGGCGCTGATCTCCTTCTCGCGGCCCTCGAAGTTCGGAGCGACGGCCTCGACGACCTTGGCCTTGATGCGGTCCAGGGCCTCCTCGCGGTCCGCCTTCTGGACGATCTTCAGCGCCTCGACGAGCTCGCCCTTGGCGGCCTCGGAGACGGCGGCGTAGACGTCGTCCTGGTAGTCCAGGAAGACCGGGAACTCCTGCACCGGCTTCGCGGCGACATCGGCCAGCTCGCTCTGCGCGCGGCACAGCTCGCGGATGGCCGACTTGGCGGCCTCGATGCCGCTGGCGACGACCTCTTCGGTCGGCTTCGGCGCGCCGGACGCGATCAGGGTCAGCGCGTGCGGGGTGGCCTCGGCCTCGACCATCATGATCGCGACCTCACCGTCGGCCAGCGTACGGCCGGCGACGATCATGTCGAAGGTGGCGCGGGCCAGCTCCTCCAGCGTGGGGAAGTTGACCCACTGGCCCTCGACGTGCGCGACGCGCGTCGAGCCGACCGGGCCGCTGAACGGCAGGCCGGAGAGCTTGGTCGACATCGAGGCGCCGTTCATGGCGACGACGTCGTAGGGGTGCTGCGGGTCGAGCGCTAGGACGGTCTCGACGACCTGGACCTCGTTGCGCAGGCCCTTGGTGAACGACGGGCGCAGCGGCCGGTCGATCAGGCGGCAGGTGAGGATCGCGTCCTCGCTGGGGCGGCCCTCGCGGCGGAAGAACGAGCCGGGGATGCGGCCCACGGCGTACATCCGCTCCTCGACGTCGACCGTCAGCGGGAAGAAGTCGAAGTGCTCCTTCGGCTGCTTGCCGGCCGTGGTCGCGGAAAGAACGGTGGTCTCGCCCAGCTGGACGATGACCGAGCCGGCGGCCTGGCGGGCCAGCTTGCCGGTGGAGAACGTGATCTCCCGCGTGCCGAACGACCCGTTGTCGATGACGGCGGTGCGGGATTCGGTGCCGAGAGCTTTCTGCTCTGTCATGTGGTGCGGTACTCCTTCGTCGAGGACCCGGCGGTTCACACAGCGCGGAACGGGCTGGCCGGTCTTCGATCGAAGTGCCCGAGCAGAGCCTGGAAGAAATTCGGGCGTGCTCGGGAACCACTACCGAGGACCGGGGCCGTGGCCTGGTGCCGCGCGGGTCCGTGGGTAAAGCTCCGGGGGAGCGGCCAGGCGGCCACTCCCCCGTCAGATCAGCGGCGCAGGCCTAGACGCTCGATCAGCGTCCGGTAGCGCGCGATGTCCTTCTTCTGGACGTAGTTGAGCAGGCGGCGGCGACGGCCGACCAGCAGCAGCAGACCACGACGGCTGTGGTGGTCGTGCTTGTGCGCCTTGAGGTGCTCAGTCAGGTCGGCGATCCGCTTGGTGAGCATCGCGACCTGCACCTCGGGCGAACCGGTGTCGCCCTCGAGGGTCGCGTACTCGGTCATGATCTTGGTCTTGGTCTCTTGATCGAGCGCCATGTTCTCCGTGATTCTGTGTTGCCGGTGAATTCGGTGCCCCGAACGCGGGGCCAAGCTCGCGGCCCGCGGCGTCGGGCAGGCAGGCGAGTCCGGTCGTCGGATGAGCCGACGTCCCGCCAAGCTTATCAGCCGCTTAGATCCCCCGGCCGGGCGAGCACGCTCCGCGTCTGTTCGACGTCCTCGCGGATCTGCGCGACCAGCGGCTCGATGCCCGGATACACCCGCTGTTCGCGCAGGTGGGCAACGAAGTCGAGGCTGACGCGCTCGCCGTACAGGTCGCCTTCGAAGTCGAGGACGTAGGCCTCGACCCGGCGCTCGCGGCCGGAGAACGTGGGATTCGTCCCGATCGACACCGAGGCGGGCAGCGAACCGCCGTCGCGGCCGCCGCGGATCAGCCGGGCCGCGTAGACGCCGTCGGCCGGGATGGCGGCGTAACGGTGGCACATGAGGTTGGCCGTCGGGAAGCCGATCTCGCGCCCGCGCTGATCGCCCCGCACGATGACGCCGCCCAGGCGGTGCGGCCGGCCGAGCGCGGCGGCCGCGGCCGCGACGTCCCCGGCGTCGACACAACTGCGGATGTACGTCGAGGAGAAGACCAGCCCCTGCTCGGCGACCAGCTTCGCCTGCTCGACCGTGAAGCCGAAGGTGCGCCCGAGCGTGGTGAGCATGGCGAGGTCGCCGGCCGCCCGGTGCCCGAAGCGGAAGTTGTCGCCCTCGACCACGACCGCCGCGTGCAGCGCCTCGACCAGCACGTCGTGCACGAACGCCTCGGCACTGAGCTGGGAGAACGCCGGGGTGAACGGCACCACGCAGAGCGCGTCGACGCCGAGCTGCTCGATCAGCTCGGCCTTGCGCACCGGCTCGGTCAGCACGGCCGGGTGCGAGCCCGGGCGCACGACCTCGGCCGGGTGCGGGTCGAAGGTCACGACGACCGATTGCAGCCCGAGATCGCGGGCCCGCTTCACGGTGTGCCCGATGATCGCCTGGTGGCCGCGGTGCACGCCGTCGAAGACGCCGATCGTCACCACCGACCGGCCGAAACCGCCCGGCACCGCCTCGTAGCCACGCCATCGCTGCATTCCGTATGCCTCCCCTGCCCCAGATCTCGCGGGTAAGCGTATCGGTCATCTTCCGTGCCTGAAACGCTACAGTTGATCCCGATATGAGCATCGACTGGAGTCCCCTGGTCCTGCTCGCGGCCGAGTTCATGTTCGCCGTGCTCTTCGTGCGCGCCCTGAGCGGTTACCTGCACGGCCGGGACCCGCTGCAGCGCGACGTCACGCTGGTGTTCGCGCCGTTCATGGTGCTGTTCTGCGCCGACGTGACCCGCCGGATCATCGGCGGGGTGCTGCCGTACTGGATCGGCGCGGCCGCCCTGCTGGCCGTCCTGATCCAGCCCTATCTCACGGTCCGGCTGGCCGCGCGCCTGCGCCAGGTGCCCCGGAGGCTGCACCTGGCCGTGCTGGGCACCTTCGTCGTCACCGCCGCGCCGCTGGCGTTCGCGGATCGGCCCCGCCCGCTCGAGGTGTGGGCCCTCGCTTGGCTCGGCTTCGTCGCCGCGGAGATCGTCGCCGCCTGGCTGCTCTTCGGCAAGGCGCGCACCCGCTCCGGCGCGAACCGGGCCCGGCTGATGACCGCCGCCTTCGCCACCCTCACCTTCGGCGCGACGATCGTGTTGCTCGGCATCGGCTCGCTCGACGGCGCCGACTCCGCCTTCAGAACCGCGAGCCGGGGGATGGCGCTGGTCAGCGCCGTCGGCTACCTGATCGCGTTCCTGCCCCCGCGCTGGCTGCGCCGGGCCTTCTCCGCCTCGGCCGCCCAGTCGGTCACCGAACGCCTGCTGCGCACGCCCGTGGAATCCCCCGAGCAGGTGTGGCAGACGTACGCCGAGATCATGCGGGTGCAGACCGGCGCCGACGCGGTCACCGTGCTCATGCCGCGCGCCGACGGCATGCTCGCACCCGCCGCCTACTCCGGCCCGCCGATCGCCACCCCGCACGCCCTCGGCGCCAAGGACATCACCGCGCTCATCCGCGCCGGCCGGCCCGCCCGGCTGCGCGAGGGCGGCGCGGCCCTGGTCAGGCACTATGGCGACGACCTCGTGACCGTGCTGAGCATGCCGGTGCCGCCGGACGCCGAGGGCGCGGTGCTGCTCGTCAACCGGCACCGCAGCCTGTTCCGGGACGACGACCTGCGGCTGCTGGCCGCGCTGGGCGGCCAGGCCGGCATCATCGCGGAACGGCAGGCCGTCACCTCGGCACACCGCCGCATGGCCGTCGAGCTGAGCGCCTCCGTCGAGGCGCTCACCCGGGCCAGCCAGGCGAAGAGCTCGTTCCTGGCGAACATGAGCCACGAGCTTCGTACCCCGCTCAACGCCATCATCGGCTTCAGCGACCTCATGCGGCTCGAGGAGCCGGACGGCGACCGCCGCCGGGTGCCCGCCGACTGGATCGACCACATCCACAGCAGCGGCCGGCACCTGCTCGGCCTCATCAACGACATCCTGGACCTGGCCAAGATCGAGGCAGGCCGGCTCGACCTGCGGCTCGCGCCGCTGCGGGTCGACGCCGCGATCACCGAACTGCTGACCGGGCTCTCGCCGCTGCTGACCAGCAAGCACCTCACGGTCACCACCAGGCTGCCCGAGGCCACCGTGCTCGCCGACCGGGTGCGCTTCCGGCAGATCGCGGAGAACCTGCTCTCCAACGCGATCAAGTTCACGCCGGAGGGCGGGTCGATCTTCGTCTCGGTGGCGCCGGCGGGCGACGACCTCGTCGACCTCACGGTCGCCGACACCGGGGTGGGCATCGCCGAGGCCGACCGGGACCGGGTCTTCGAGGAGTTCCAGCAGGTCGGCGACCCGGAGCGGCACCGTTCCGGCACCGGCCTCGGGCTGGCGCTGACCAAGCGGCTGGTCACCGCGCACGGCGGCGAGATCACCCTGCTCTCCGCGCCCGGCGAGGGCAGTGCCTTCACCGTACGGCTGCCCGCCGCGTCGGTCCTCAGCTTCGAGGAGGGGCCGGCGGCGGGCGCACACGTGCTGCTCGTCGAGGACGACCCGCAGTCGGCGGAGCTGCTCAGCACCCAACTGGCCGGCGCGGGCTACCACGTCGACGTGGCCGGCACCGGCGAGGCGGGGCTCACCGCGGCCGGCGCCCACCCGCCGGACGCGATCGTGCTGGACGTCGCGCTGCCCGGCATCGACGGCTTCGAGGTCATCCGCCGGCTGAAGGCCGAACCGCGGCTCGCCGCGATCCCGGTCTTCTTCGTCACGATCATCGACGAGCGCCAGGCCGGCCTGGCGCTGGGCGCGCAGGAATACTTCGTGAAGCCGGTCGACCAGGCCGCGCTGCTGGGCGCCCTGGCCAAGGCGATGGCGCGCCGGCCGACGCCCCGGGTGCTGGTCGTCGACCACGACGACCGGATCCGCGAGGCGATCGAGCAGGGCCTGCGCGCGGGCGGCGCCGACGTGGTCGCCTGCGCCGACGGCCGCGACGGGCTGGCGCTGAGCCGCGAGGGCCACTTCGACCTGATCGTCTGCGACATGCAGTCGCCCGACGTGGACGGCTTCAGCATGCTGACCGCCATCGAACAGGACCCGGCCACCCGGCACACCCCGGTGCTGGGGCTGACCCCCGCCGGCGCCGCACCGGCGCCGGGCGAGGCCGGCCCGCTGGTCGCGACGGCGATGGCCGGCGGCGTCGTGGCGACCGCGATGGCCGGCGGCGCCGGCTGGGAGACCCTGGCGCCGCTGCTCAGCGGCGCCGAAAAGGCCGTGAAGGACGAGAGGGAGATTCCGTGACGGCAGAGAATCCGCGCATCCTGCTGGTCGAGGACGAGGAGCTGAACAGGACCCTGGTCAAGGCGGTTCTCTCCCGGGCCGGCATCGCCGCGGTCCGCGACGCCGAGGTGCTGGACGCGTCCTCGATCGCCGCCGCGCGCGAACAACTCGCCGCCGGGGACATCGACCTGGTGCTGCTCGACATGAACCTGCCGGACGGCAACGGCCTGACCCTGGCCGGCGAACTCGCGGCGGGCACGGTCACGCCGGGCCGGCCCCGGCCGAAGGTGGTCGCGGTCACCGCGAGCGTGCTGCCCCAGGACCGAGCGGCGGCGCTGGCGGCCGGCTGCGACGGCTTCCTCGACAAGCCCTACGCCGCGGCGGACCTGGTGGCAACCGTCGCCGACCACCTCCCCCGCGGCCCCTGAACGGCCTAGGCCGGTGCGAGCACGATCTCGGCGCGGGCCTTGCCGTCGCGCTCCGAGACGATCGCGAGCACGTCGCCGGCGGCGTCGAAGACCGCGTACGGCCCCTCGATGCCGACCGGCTCGAGCGGCCCGCCGTGGCTGAGCACCCGGGCCTCCTCGGCGTCCGCCGCGCGCTGCGGGAAGGCCCGCCGCGCGGCGTCGGCCATCGGCAGGGAGATCACGTCGGGGGCGCGCTCCTCCAACTCCGGCAGCGTGGCCGCCTCCGCGAGCGACAGCCCGCCGACGGCCGTACGCCGCAGGGCGGTGAGGTGGCCGCCGACGCCGAGGGTGCGGCCCAGGTCCCGGGCGATGGCCCGGATGTAGGTGCCGCTGGAGCAGGTCACGTCGATGTCGACGTCGACGGCGTCGCCCGCCCGGCGGATGTCGAGCACGTCGAGCCGCGAGACGGTGACCCGGCGCGCGGCCAGCTCGACCTCCTCGCCGTCGCGGACCCGCTTGTATGCCCGCTGGCCGTTGACCTTGATGGCGCTGACCGCGCTCGGCACCTGATCGATCTCGCCGGTCTGTGCGGCGAGCCCGGCCCGGATCCCCTCGTCGGTGACCCCGGCGGCCGAGACGGTCGCGGTGACGTCGCCCTCGGCGTCGTCGGTGACGGTGGACTGGCCGAGCCGGATCGTGGCGGTGTAGCTCTTCTGCGAGCCGATCACGTAGGTGAGCAGCCGGGTCGCCCGGTTGACGCCGATGATGAGCACCCCGGTGGCCATCGGGTCGAGCGTGCCACCGTGCCCGACCCGGCGGGTCTTCGCCAGCCGCCGCACCCGCGCGACGACATCGTGGGAGGTCATCCCGGCCGGCTTGTCCACCACGATCAGCCCATCTGTGTTGATGGTCTCGCTCCGCTCGACGGGCAGTGCACCCTTTGAGTCGTTGTCGGGGCACTGCGACTCTGGTTGCGGTTAACCCTAGTTGTAGCGCGTGACGACGGGTCGAGGGCACAGATGACTCAGCGGGTCACGCCCAGGACGGTCCAGCGGGGGCTGCGCCAGCGGATCACGATGAAGACGAGTCTGATCAGCATGAACAGGGCCAGGCCGAACCAGACGCCGGCCAGGCCGCGGTCCAGCGCGTAGGCCAGCCAGATCGCCGGCAGGAAGCCGAACAGCGCCGCCGACAGCGTCATCGTGCGCAGGAATCCCACGTCGCCCGCGCCGATCAGCACGCCGTCCAGCGCGTAGACGACCCCCGCGAACGGCAGCATGCCGACGAACCACGGCCAGACGATCGCCGCCTGGTCGAGCACCGCCTGGTCGCTGGTGAACCAGCCCGGCACCACGCCCGCGCCCGCCGCCGCCAGCGCGGCGAGTGCCGTCGCGGCCACCGCGCCGACCGTGGTCACCCGGCGGGCGACCGCGCGGGCCGAGCGCTCGTCGCCCGCGCCGAGCGCGGCGCCGACCAGGGACTGCGCGGCGATCGCCACCGCGTCCAGGGCCAGCGCGCAGAAGAACCAGAGTTGCAGGCCGATCTGGTGGGCGCCGACCGCCGCGACGCCGAAGCGGGCCGCCACCGCCGTCGCGGAGAGCCAGCAGGCCTGGAATGCCGCGCCGCGGATGAGCAGGTCCCGGCCCAGCACGAGCTGGCGCACGATGATCACCGGGTTGGGCCGCAGCGGCGCGCGTTCCCGGAACAGGGCCCAGAGGAACAGGCCGCCGCTGAGCGACTGCGCCACCACGTTCGCGACCGCCGAGCCGGTCAGGCCCCAGCCGGCGGAGTAGACGAGCACCGGGCAGAGCACCGCGGAGAGCACGTTCGCGCCGAGCACGAAGATCAGTGGGCGGCGGGTGTCCTGCACGCCGCGCATCCAGCCGTTGCCGGCCGCGGCCAGCAACAGGCCGGGGGCGCCGAGGACGGCGATGCGCAGCCAGCCCGCGGCGGCGGCAGCGGTCTGGGGATCGCCGGCCAGCGCCCGGGTGATCGGGTCGGCGAACAGCTGGGCGAGCAGCACCAACAGCGCGCCGGTGGCGAGGGCCTGCCAGGAGGCCTGCACGCCCTCGGCGACGGCCGCGGTCCGGTCGCCGGCGCCGAAGCGGCGGGCGGCCCGGCCGGTGGTGCCGTAGGCCATCAGGGTGCCGAACCAGACGGCGACCGACATCACGGTGCCGCCGACGGCGACGGCGGCCAGCGGCAAGCGGCCGAGATGACCGACCACCGCCGTGTCGACAAGCACATACAGCGGCTCGGCGGCGAGCACGACCAGGGCCGGCAGGGCGAGCGCGGCGATCCGGCGCGTCGCCGTGCGCTCCTCTACTGCGGCGGGCGGGCTCATGACTTCACATGATGCCCGCCCTGCCGTAAGGAGCGCAATGTGTCCTGAGACTTACCTACTGACGCGTGTCCATCGACGTCTGCAGCGCACGTCGGGCCTGCTCACGGGCGTCGTCGGACTGCTGGGGCTTCGGCTTGGCGGCCATGATGGTGGTCCTTCCACGGCGGGACGGGTGCACGGCACCCACTGATCGATCGAGCGAGGCGTCGCGAGGGGCCGACCCGGGATCACCGGGTGGGTAACGGGGCGACGCGCCCGGGCGGGTGCGCCCGGGATGGCTCGAGGCAGCTGCGGCGTGCGGTGGTAGCGCCCGTGCAGAAACCAAATCACCGTTAAATCAAACTATCGTTCAGTCTCGCTGAGTGCGATAAGCATCCCGCGCTACGGGACACGAAAGAATGACAAAAGGCCGACCCGCAGGTCGGCCTTTTGGTGAGTAAAGGTTCTAAATGAGATGATTGTCTAGTTTGTCGCGAACGGCAACCGCGACGTCGCCCGGTGATCCGTGACCGGTGAAACCCGCCGCCAGCCGATGCCCGCCGCCGCCGAGCGCGACCGCGACCGCGCTCACGTCGACCGCGCCCTTGCTGCGCATCGACACGGCCCAGACGCCGTCGGCAAGCTCCTTGACCACCATCGAGACGTCGACCTCGGCCACGCACCGGACCGGGTCGATGAGCGCGTCCAGCACATACGGCCGCTGGCCGTGCCGCGCCAGGTCCTCGAGGGTCGCGTACGTCCACACCATGCCGTGCCCGGCCGCCGCCGTGGGGTCCAGTTGCGCGCGCCCCAGCACGTCGGCGAAGAGCTTCATCGCGCCGAACGGCCGGCTGTCGAAGATCCGCCGGGAGATGTCCCCCGGCCGCAGCCCGGTGGCGATCAGCCGGGCGGCCATCTCGTGCACCTGCGGCGTGGTCATGTCGAAGCGGAACGAGCCCGTGTCGGTCGCCAGCGCGACGTAGAGGCACTCCGCGATCTCCACGTCCAGCGGCACGTCGAGGCGCTGGAGCAGCCCCTCGGCGACCACGGAGGTGGCGGCCGCGGCGCCGTCGACCAGCTTGACGGTGCCGAAGCCGGTGTTCGAGGCGTGGTGATCGAGCACGACCGTGGCCCGGGCCGCCGCCAGCCGGTCGACCAGCCCGCCGAGCCGGGACTCGGCCGCCACGTCGAAGATCAGCAGCAGGTCCGGATCGCGCCAGGCCTGTTCCTCGGGCACCAGCAGGTCGAGGCCCGGCAGCCCGGCGTAGGGCTCCGGGATCTCGAACTCGCCCGCGAACGTCGCCTGCAGCCGCGTCACGCCCAGCCGGCGCAGCCCGAGCGCGAAGCCCAGCATGCTGCCCAGCGCGTCACCGTCCGGGTTTACGTGGCAGATCAGCAGCACCCGCCCGGTCGGGGCCAGCTCGCGGATCGTCGAGACGGCCGCCGACCAGTCGGCTGCGGTAGGCGTGGCCGAAGCGGCGACCGCCTCGGTCACCCCTGATCCTCGCGGGCCCCGACGCGCTCGTCGGCGTCGTCCTCTTCCTCTTCCTCTTCGTCGACCTTGTACGGGTCCGGGTCGCCGGCGTACTGCTTACCGGCGGCGAGCCGCTGGACCTCCTCGTCGCGGTGCCGGGCCGCGGCCAGCAGATCGTCGATCTCCTTGGCGTGGTCCAGGACGTTGTCCAGGACGAAGGTGAGGCTCGGCGAGTGCCGCAGGCCCAGCGCGTGGCCGACCCGGGTGCGGAGCATGCCCTTGGCACTCTCCAGCGCCGCCGCGGTGGCCGCCTGCTCGGTCTGGTCACCGAGCACGGTGTAGTAAACGTGCGCGTCGCGGAGGTCTCCCGTGATTCGGGCGTCGGTGATCGTCACCATGCCGAGCCGGGGATCCTTGATCTCGCGCACCAACGATGCCACCAGCTCGCGGATTCGCTCCGCGTGCCGACGCGTCTTGGCCGGATCCGACATATCGCCCACCTCCGACATCCGTACCTGCGGGTGAACCACCCCGCCCAACGCCTGAAGCCTACCCATGACGGCCACGCGCCGAACGTCCCGGCCGCCCGCCGCCGCCCCCCGGGGAGACCAGCGCGTTCAGTCCTCGTCGCCGTGTAGTCGTCGCCTCACGGACAGCAGTTCGATCTCCGGGCGGCCGGCCACCTGGTGCTCACAGGTGTCGATCACCGCCCGCGCCTGATGCGCCTCGGCGGCGACGACGGCCACCCCGATCTGGGCGCGCCCGTGCAGGTCGTGCGCGCCGACCTCGGCGACGCTGACCTCGTAGCGGCGCAGCATCGCGATGATCGGCCGAAGGTAGGAACGCTTCTGCTTGAGCGAGCGGGAGTCGCCGGGCAGGAGCAGGTCGAAGAGCGCTGATTCGATATACATCAGCGAGCAGGGTACGCCCGTCGGCCCCGAAGATCAGCCGGATTTCCGGGCCACCACGACGTCGCGCTCGATCCCCTGGTCGACCCGGTGGCTCAGCTCCTCGTGCGCGACCAGGTCGAGGCCGTTCGCGATCAGAATGTCCTCGGCGAGCTCCCGCTTCGCCACCTTCGTGTTCCAGGACAGCCCGATGGCGCCGCCGGGCCGCAGCAGGGACAGCCACTGCGGCACGGCCCGCTCCAGCAGGTCCAGCGGCCGGCGGGACATGCCGCCCTCGTCGTCGTAGCTGCCGTGCGCGACGCCGTACGGCAGATCCGCGACCAGCACGTCGACGGTGTTGTTCCGGATCAGGCCGTCCAGCTGGGTGGTGTCCGCGTTGAGCACGATCAGCCGCTGCACCGCGCCGGCCTTGTGGTCCTCCTTGCTGGCCGCCATCGTGATCTCGAGGCGGCGGGCGGCCTTGCGGCCCTGGCGGCGCACCGGCACCAGCTCCGCGGTGTGCTTGAGGCGCTTGCGCTTGAGCCAGGTCTGCAGGAACAGCTTGTACGCCTCGACGTCCTTGCCGTCGATCTCCACGCCGATGGCGTCGTAGCCGTACATGAGGGCCTGGTTGAGGGTGGTGCCGCGGCCCGCCAGCGGATCACCCACGACGAGGTGGCCGTCGAGCATCCGCTTCGCCGACGCGGAGGCGAGCAGCGTGAGGTTGAGCAGCAGCTTGGTGAACTGCTCGTTGGTCTTGCCCGCGTACTTCGGAATGGTGATCAGGTCGCTGTCGTAGCGGGCCAGCGGGGTGAGCTCGACCGGGCGCAGCAGGTCGTCACCGGCCCGCTCGAAGAGGGCGTAGGCAGCCGACATGTTCGACAGGTAGGCGACGTCGCGGGGCAGCAGGTCGGCGTCGAAGGTCAGGTACTCCACGCCGCCGATCGCCTCGGCGTCGACGTCCGTGACGTCACCGGAGAGCACCGGCCGGAACGCGGCCAGCTCGGCCCGGGAGAGCCGGCCCGCCTGATCGGCGTACACACGGTTGGCGGAGGGCGCGAGCAGCATGGCATAGCGAGACATTCCTGTAGTAAAGACAACGGCCCCCGGCGCCGAAGCGCCGGGGGCCGTCAGCCGGGGTTGTTACGCCCGCGGCTTCTCACGCATCTCGAAGGTCTCGATCACGTCGCCGGGCTGCGGCGAGCCGAAACCGGACAGGGTCAGACCACACTCGAAGCCCTCGCGGACCTCGGTGGCGTCGTCCTTGAACCGCTTCAGCGAGCTGATCGTGACGTTGTCCGCCACCACGGTGCCCTCGCGCAGGATGCGCGCCTTGGCGTTGCGGCGGATGAGACCGGAGCGGACCAGACAGCCGGCGATGAGACCGATCTTGGACGAACGGAACACCTCGCGGATCTCCGCGGTGCCCAGCTCGACCTCCTCGTACTCCGGCTTGAGCAGGCCCTTGAGCGCCGCCTCGATCTCCTCGATGGCCTGGTAGATGACGCTGTAGTAGCGGATCTCCACGCCGGCGCGGTCGGCCATCTCCTTGACCTTGTTCGAGGCCCGGACGTTGAAGCCGATGATCGTGGCAACCGCGTCCGACGATGCACTCGCCAGGTTGACGTCGCTCTCGGTGATCGCACCGACGCCGCGGTGGATGACCTTGAGCTGCACCTCGCTCGGGATCTCGATCTTGAACAGCGCGTCCTCGAGCGCCTCGACCGAACCCGAACCATCACCCTTGAGCACCAGGGTGAGCGACGTCTTCTCGCCCTCCTTGAGCTGCTCCATGAGGTCCTCGATGGTCGCCTTGCCCTTGGAGTTCGCGAAGCTCGCCGCACGACGGCGGGCCTGGCGCTGCTCGGCGATCTGCCGGACCGTGCGGTCGTCCTCGGCCGCCAGGAACGTGTCGCCGGCGCCAGGCACCGACGTCAGGCCCAGGACGAGGACCGGACGAGCCGGGCCCGCCTCGGAGACCTGGTTGCCGTTCTCGTCGAGCATGGCGCGGACGCGACCGTGCGCGCCGCCCGCCACGATCGAGTCGCCGGCCCGCAGCGTGCCCTTCTGGACCAGAACCGTGGCAACCGCGCCCCGGCCCTTGTCGAGGTGGGCCTCGACCGCGACACCCTGCGCCGGCCCGTCGATCGGAGCGGTGAGCTCCAGCGACGCGTCGGCGGTCAGCAGCACGGCCTCGAGCAGTTCCTCGATGCCGATGCCGGGCTTGGCGGCCACGTTCACGAACATCGTGTCGCCGCCGTACTCCTCGGCGAGCAGGCCGTAGTCCGTCAGCTGCTGACGGACCTTGTCCGGGTTGGCGTCCGGCTTGTCCACCTTGTTGACCGCGACCACGATCGGCACGTCGGCCGCCTTGGCGTGGTTCAACGCCTCGACCGTCTGCGGCATGACGCCGTCGTCGGCCGCGACCACCAGGATCACGATGTCCGTGACCTGGGCACCACGGGCACGCATGGCGGTGAACGCCTCGTGACCGGGGGTGTCGATGAAGGTGATGGCCCGATCCTCGCCCTGGTGCGGGACGACGACCTGGTAGGCACCGATGTGCTGGGTGATGCCACCCGCCTCGCCGGCGACCACGTTGGTCTTGCGGATCGCGTCGAGCAGCTTCGTCTTACCGTGGTCGACGTGACCCATGACGGTCACCACCGGCGGACGAATGACCAGACGGTCCTCGGCCACCTCGGCGTCGAGGTCGATGTTGAACCGCGACAGGAGCTCGCGATCCTCGTCCTCGGGGCTGACGATCTGCAGCTCGAAGCCGAGGTGCACGGCGAGGAGCGCCAGCGTGTCGTCGGAGCACGACTGCGTCGCCGTGACCATCTCGCCCAGGTTGAACATCTCCTGGACCAGCGAACCCGGGTTGGCGTTGATCTTGTCGGCGAAGTCGGAGAGCGACGCACCACGCGACAGCCGGATCTCCTGACCCTGGCCGCGGGGCGCACCCGACGACATCTGCGGAGCCGACAGGTTGTCGAACTCCTGACGCCGCTGCTTCTTCGACTTGCGGCCACGCGTGGGCCGGCCACCGGGACGCCCGAAGGCACCCGCGGCACCGCCGCCACGACCGCGACCGCCACCACCGGGACGACCGGGGGCACCGCCGACGGGACCGCCGCCACCGGGGCGGAAACCGCCACCGGCACCGGCACCGCCGCCGCCACCGGGGCCGCCGCGGTAGCCACCGCCGCCGCCACCGCCACCGGGACCGCCGCGGTAACCGCCGCCACCGGCACCGGCACCTGCGCCGCCACCGGGACGGAAGCCGCCACCGGCGCCACCACCGGGACCGCCACGACCGCCACCGGGACCGCCGGGACGACCTGCGCCGCCACCGGGGCCGCCACGACCGCCGCCGGGACCGGCGGGGCGCTGTGCGGGCATGGACGCGGGGCTGGGACGCGGCGGCATCGAGGCAGGGCTCGGCCGCGGCGGCATGCCGGGCTGGTTGGGACGCGGCATCGCCGACGGGGTCGGCCGCTGGCCGCCACCGGAGACGCCGAACGGGTTGTTACCGGGGCTGCGAGCCGGCGGGCGCGGTGCGCCGCCGGGGCCGGGCCGGCCGGTAGTGGGCGCGCCCGGGGCTCCGGGACGCGTAGCCGCGGGCGAACCGGGACGCGGCGGAACCGTGCCCGGGCCCGGGGGCCGCGGACGGGTGGTCCCGTCGGCCGGAGGCTGCTGCGCCCGGCGCTCGGTGTCGCGCTGGCGGGCGGCCTGGGCGGCCTTGACGGCAGCCTCCTGCTCGGCCTTCAGCGCCGAGGCGCGCGCCTCGGCGGCCGCCACCTCGATGTCGTGGGCACTCGCCGGCTTGGCGACCGGACCGGGCATGGGGCCCGGACGGCCGGGAACCGGCGGCTTGGGCCGGACCATCGAGCCGGGAGACGGCGCCGGGGACGTGGGTGCGCTGGTGGGCGCTCCCTCGGCCGGGGCGGCGGGCCGGCGCGGCGGCTGCGGCCGCGCGGTCGATGGAGTGGCCCGGGGGGCGCTGGGCGCGCTCGGGGCGCTCGGCGCGGCAGCGGCGGGTGCCGCCGGAGCGCCACCGCCCTGTGCGTCGAGGGCACCACGAAGTCGCCGGGCTACCGGGGCCTCGACCGTGCTGGATGCGGATTTGACGAACTCGCCCATCTCTTTGAGCTTGGCGAGAACGGTCTTGCTGTCGACCCCGAGCTCTTTGGCGAGCTCGTGAACGCGGGCCTTGCCTGGCACTGCACTCCTCACTTCGAGGTCGTGCGAGCAGCGCCCGCCGACCTCACTCGTGCACTAGAAGCCTGGTCATTTCAGGGACTTCATCGTGTGCTCATCTGGGTCGTCCTACCTTGCTGGACATGGATGGGGCACTTACCGCTCCATCATCGGTTGTTCCCCGCGGCACGGAGACCGCGCGGATGTGCTCGGCAAGCAATCCGGTGTCAGCAACACCGGTGAGTCGCAGCGCGCGCCCGAAGGCACGACGCCGCTCCGCCTGCGCGAAACAGGCCGGATCAGGATGCAGATGCGCTCCCCGACCCGGCAGTCGACGGCCCGGATCGGGCTGAAGCCGGAGGTCACCCTCCGCCCCGACCGCGACGAACCGCAGTAAATCGGAGGCCGGCACGCGTGAGCGACACCCAACACAGGTTCGTGTCGGCCCGGCCTCCCGAAAGTCTACCCCGCGTACCGGACGCTCGCGTATCCGGTCAGCTTCCGGTCTCGGCGGCATCGCGCTCCACGGCCGGATTGGGCTCGTTGTCCGGCCGGATGTCGATGCGCCAGCCGGTCAACCGGGCCGCCAGCCGGGCGTTCTGCCCTTCCCGCCCGATAGCCAGGGAGAGCTGGAAGTCCGGCACCGTCACCCGGGCGGTCCGGGTGGCCGCGTCGACGACCTCGACCCGCAGCGCCTTGGCAGGCGAGAGGGCGTTGCCGACGAAGTTCGCCGGGTTCTCCGAATAGTCGATGATGTCGATCTTCTCGCCGTGCAATTCGCTCATAACGGCCCGGACCCGCTGGCCCATCGGGCCGATGCAGGCACCCTTGGCGTTGACGCCGGTCACCCGGGAATGCACCGCGATCTTTGTACGGTGACCTGCCTCACGTGCGATCGCGGCGATCTCCACCGTGCCGTCGGCGATCTCCGGCACCTCGAGGGCGAAGAGCTTCTTCACCAGACCCGGGTGGGTGCGCGACAGGGTGATCTGCGGCCCGCGGAAGCCCTTGGCGACGTGCACCACGACGCAGCGGATCCGGGATCCGTGCTCGTAGCTCTCCCCCGGCACCTGCTCGGCCTGCGGCAGGACCGCCTCGAGCTTGCCCAGGTCGACGATGACGATGCCCTTCTCGGCGCGCGCCGCGTCGGCCTGCACGATGCCCGTGACCAGGTCACCGTCCCGGCCCGCGTACTCGCCGAAGTGCACCTCGTCGGTGGCCTCGCGCAGCCGCTGCAGGATGACCTGCTTGGCGGTCATCGCGGCGATGCGGCCGAAGTCGTGCGGTGTGTCGTCCCACTCGCGCACGATCGTGCCGTCGGCATCCAGCTCCTGGGCGAAGACCTGGGCCGCGCCGTTCTTACGGTCGATCTCCACCCGGGCGTGGCCCTCGGCCCCGTCCGTGTGCCGGTACGCGGTAAGCAGCGCTGTCTCGATCGCCGCGAGGATCGTCTCGAACGGGATCTCCCGCTCGCGCTCCAGGGCGCGCAGCGCCGCGAGGTCGATGTTCATCTCCCCTCGCCCTCCCCATTCTCGTCGTCGTCTTCATCTTCATCTTCGTCGTCCGGCTCGTCGTCGTCCGGCTCTTCCTCGTCCGGGAAGACGGCCTCGTCCAGCCGCTTGAACTCGATCTGCACCTTGCCGGGTCCGAGGTCGGCGTAGGGAACCTCGCGGCTCTTGCCGGCGACGTCCAGCACGATGCCGGCCTCGTCGGCGGAGGTCACCCGGCCGGTCAGCGAGCGGCCCGCGACGGTGACCGTCACCAGCCGGCTCACGTTGCGCCGCCAGTGCCGGGGGTGGGTCAGCGGCCGGTCCACGCCGGGCGAGCCGACCTCGAGCTGATATTCGCCCGCCAGGACCTCGCCGCCGGTCTCCTCGGCGGTGTCGAGAGCCTGGGAGATCTCCCGGGACACCACCGCGACGTCGTCCAGGCTGATGCCGCCGTCCGCGTCGACCAGCACGCGGACCACGTGCCGCCGGCCCGCGCGGGACAGGCCCACGTCCTCGAGGTCGAAACCCGCGGCGACGACGACCGGCTCGATGACCGCGCGCACGCGGGACCTCGCGGCCACCAGGTCGATGCGCGGAGCAGCGGAGGCTCGCGTCTCTGCGACGGCGTCGCGATTGCGGCCGCCACTGCGACGGCCGGTCGGCCGGGCACCGCCGCGATCACGCTGCGTCATCGGGCCCAACCCTTCTGCTCGAATGTGGCGGGCGGCAGGGGCTCCGCACGCCGAACGCCGGGAACACCGGGATGCCACCGGGGCGAAATCCCCGGCGGCTGACGCAGAGCGTAACGCGCCACCGGCGCCGCCCGGCCGCCGCCGCTCCGAATCCGCGCCATGCGCAGGTCAGCGACGTCCACGCCGGGACATGGCCGCGATGGTGTTGACTGACCGCGTGAAAAGACGTCAGCTGATCCGCGTAGCGGCCGGCGCGACGCTGAGCGCGACGACGCTGGCGGGCTGCGGGCTCCTCGACGACGACCCCGAGCCCGTCCCGCCGCCCGACGCGTTGCAGCCGGTGCTGGACGAGGCGTTGCAGCTGGCGGCGGCGTACGACCGGGCGGTGCTGGCCGAGCCCGGGCTCGCGAAGCGGCTGCAGCCGCTGGCCGAGGACCACCGGGCCCACGCGGCCGAACTGGCCCGGGTGATCGGCGTGACGCCGCCCTCCGGCGCGCCCTCGTCGAGCGCGCCCGCGCCGGGCGGCGACGCGGCCGACTCGGTGGCGACCCTGCGCAAGGCCGAACTGGCGGCCATGAAGACGGCCTCCGCCGCCTGCCGGACCGCGCCGGCCGCCCGCGCCGGCCTCGCCGGCTCGATCGCCGCCTCCCGCGCCACCCACGCGGAGGCGCTGCGGTGAGCGACCCCGCGAGCGAATCATCAACTCGGCACCCGGCGGAGGCGATGGCATGAACGAGCAACTGCTGGCGGCACTGGCGGCGGAAGAGGCCGCCATCTATGCGTACGGGGTGCTCGGGGTGAAGCTGACCGGCGAGGGTGACCTGGCCGAGGCGCGCTCGGCCGAGGCGGCCCACCGCGGCCGGCGCGACGCGCTGGTCAGCCGCCTGTCGGCGTTGAAGGCCAGCGCCGCGCCCGCCCCCGCCGGTTATGAGCTGCCGTTCGAGCTCACCGACCGGGCCGGCGCGGTGAAGCTGGCCATCCAGATCGAGGACGGCCTCGCGCAGGCGTGGCGGGCGGTGCTGCCGGCCGGCGAGGGCGCCGACCGGGCGACCGCGCTGAACGCGTTGATCGAGGCGGCGGTCCGCGCCACCCGGTGGCGGCGCCTCGGCGAGGTCACCCCGGTGACGATGGCCTGGCCCGGAAGCGCCTGAGAAGCTTTCACACTTCGGGTTCTTGCCCGAGAATGACGCAGTGTCGCAGGACGAGTACGACCTGGCCAACCCCCGCTGGCACCTGGCCACCCGGCTCCGTGACGTGATCCTGCGCCGCTGGTCGGCCGAGGTGCGGGCCATCGGCGTGCACGGATCGATGGCGCACGGCGACGACTCCGACAGCAGCGACCTCAACCTGCAGGTCGTCACCTACAAGCCGAACGCCGGACCGCGCGCCGCCCTGCGCCGGGTCGACGGCATCCTGGTCGATCTCAGCGTCGGCACCGCCGACGACTGCCTGCGCCGGGCCACGGAGCTGACCCCGCGCTGGCCGCTGGAGGCGGACCGCTACCTGAACACCCGCGTGCTGTTCGACCCGCGCGGCTGGTTCGGCGACCAGCGCGACGCGCACCTGGGCAAGCTCGCCGAGACCCGGCCCGGCGAGTTCTCCGGGCTCGCCCGGCGCAACTGGTGCGTCGCCTCGGCCGCGCACGCCAGGGCGGTACGCCTCGCCGAGTGGTACGAGACCGACGCCGCCCTGGTGCTGCTGGCCGAGGCGCGGCTGCACGCCGCCATGGTCACCGGCCTGTTCGGCCGCACGTACTTCCGCAACCGCGCCGACGCGGTCAAGCGCACCGGCCTCGCCGGGGCGGACGCGACCGAGCTCGGCTCGGTGCTGCACGCGCAGGCGGAGGAGCTGACCGCCCGGGGCCGCCCGGTCGACGGCTCCCTCGGCTCGCTCTTCGAATGACGGCCCGCGCCGTCAGGGAAGGGTCAGAATCTCGTAACCGTCGTCGGTCACCACCAGGGTGTGCTCGAACTGCGCCGTCCACTTGCGGTCCTTGGTGACGACCGTCCAGCCGTCACTCCAGGTCTCGTACTCGTGGGTGCCGAGGGTGATCATCGGCTCGATGGTGAAGGTCATGCCGGGCTCCATCGCCACGTCGAGCCGCGGGTTGTCGTAGTGCGGAATGTAGAGCCCGCTGTGGAACGTCTCGCCGATGCCGTGGCCGGTGAAGTCGCGGACCACGCCGTAGCCGAAGCGGCGCGCGTAGGCCTCGATGACCCGGCCGATCGCGTTGATCTGCCGCCCGGGCGCGACCGCGCGGATGCCGCGCATCATCGCCTCGTGGGTGCGCTCGACCAGCAGCCGGGCCTCCTCGCTGACCTCGCCGACGCAGAAGGTCGCGTCGGTGTCGCCGTGCACCCCGTCGATGTACGCGGTCACGTCGACGTTGACGATGTCACCGTCCTCGAGCACCGTGGTGTCGGGGATGCCGTGGCAGATGACCTCGTTGAGCGAGGTGCAGCACGACTTGGGGAAGCCCTTGTAGCCCAGCGTCGACGGGTATGCACCGTGGTCGCAGAGGAACTCGTGCACCACCCGGTCGATCTCGTCGGTCGTCACGCCCGGCTTGCAGTGCTCGCCGGCGAGTTGGGTCGCCTGCGCGGCGATCCGCCCGGCGACGCGCATCCGCTCGATGATCTCGGGGGTCTGCACGTGGGAGCCGCGCCATTCCTTCGGACGCTTCTTCCCGACGTACTCAGGGCGGGTGATCTGAGGTGGCACCGCCCGCCACGGCGACTGCTTTCCCGGAACCAGAGGGGCACGAACGGTCATCGGCCCACCTTATCGCCGCCGGTCCGGGGCACCCTGCGGTGTGACGCTAGTTTGCCCGCCCGGCTGACCCCGATGACCGGCTGTTGCCGCCCCCGGGCCGCTGTGTAATCGTGTCAGTGTGGATCAAGACGGCACCGAGACGATCTTCTCGGTAAGCACCTCGACGGACGGCGATCGCGCCACCGTCGTGGTCGGCGGCGAGGTCGACATGGCCACCGCCGACGCCATGTACGGGGCGGCTACCGACGGCGGCGTCGGCCGCGTCACCCTCGACCTGCGCGAGGTCACCTTCTTCGACTCCGCCGGCATCCATGCGCTGATCAGGCTCGCGGCGCGCTATCCGGGCGCACTCGAGGTGATCCCGTCGCCGCCGGTGCACCGGGTGCTCGAGATCGCCGGCCTCGCCGGCCAGCCCTGGCTGCTGCCGCGCGGCTGAGGGCCCGTCACGGCCGGCCGATCGGCCGCCGCAGGGTCACCGTGGTGCCGGTCTCGGAGCGGTCCACCGAGAATTGCGACAGCGCGCCGATCAGCGCCAGCCCGCGCCCGCGGAAGCCGGCCGAGGTGGCCGGCCGCCAGCTTCCGGTGTCCCGTACGGTCGCCGTCACGACATCGTCGCCGACCGAGGCCTCCACTGTGATCATCGGCTCGGCCGGGTCGATCGGGTGCTCGATCGCGTTGGCCGCCGCCTCCGAGACGGCGATGGTCAGGTCGAAGACGTCGTTCTCGGGCACGCCGTTCGCGGTCAGGAAGTCCTCAAGCCGGTGCCGCAGCACGCGCAGCCGGGTCGGGTCGGCGGGCAGCCGCAGCACGAACTCGCGCGGCTCGGTGGCCTGCAGCGCGAGCAGCGCGATGTCGTCGCGGCGGGGCTGCTGCGCGGCCTTGGCCAGCAGGCGGTCCAGCAGGTCCTCGACGTGCTCGGCCGGCTTGGCCAGCTCGGCCCGCAGCTCGGCCAGGCCCGTGTCGATGCCCTGGCGCCGGTCCTCGATCAGGCCGTCGGTGTAGAGCAGCAGCCGCTGCCCCGGTGCCAGCTCCGACTCGAGGGTGGGATAGCTGACGTCGCCGAGCGCCCCGATCGGGGGCCCGAGCGCCTTCGCATAGAGCAGCACGCCCTCCTCGCCCGGGGCGGCCACTATCGGCGACGGATGCCCGGCCGAGGAGTAGTGCAGCTGCCCGGTCCGCGGGTCGAAGCGGACGCAGACGACGGTCGCGAACTGGCTCACGCCGAGGTTGTCCACCAGCCGGTTGAGCCGGCTCAGCGACTCGCCGCAGTCGAATCCCTCCAGGATGTACGCACGCAGCGCGTTCCGGAGCTGGCCCATGCCGGCCGCGGCGTGCACGCCCTTGCCGACCACGTCGCCGATGACCAGGAAGAGCTGGTCGTCCGGGGACAGGAAGACGTCGTACCAGTCGCCGCCGACCTCCGCCTCGGAGCTGCCGGGCAGGTAGCGGCTCGCCACGATCGCCCCGGACACCCGCGGCAGCGAGTGCGGCAGCAGGCTGTGCTGCAGCGTGCTGGCGATGCGGTGCTCCGCCTCGTAGAGCCGGGCGTTCTCCAGCCGCAGGCCGACGAGCCGGGCCAGCTGGGTGAGCAGCACCGGCTCGAGCGGGCCGTCCACACCGGACCAGACGCTCAGCTCGCCGAGCGTCGCGCCGGAGGTGTCGAGCAGCGGCAGGACGACGTCCGGTGTGTCCGCGGCGGCGGCACCGCCGTCCACCTCGGCCCGGGCACCCGGGACGGTGAACACCACGCGGCCCGCCGAGGTCATCGCCCGCACGTGCCGGGCGGCGACGTCGAGCACCTCGGCGGTGGTCCGGACCGTGTTGACCGCCGCGGCCGCGTCGACCAGGCCGCGCAACCGGCTGATGATCTGCCTGCGGGCCTGGCCCAGCTCGAGGTTGGCCCGGACCCGGGCGGTCAGGTCACGCACCGAGAACGGCTTGACCAGGTAGTCGTCGGCGCCGGCCGAGAGCCCCTCGACCGAGGACTCCTCGCCGGCCCGGGCGGAGAGCACCACGATCGGCACGTCCCGGGTGCGCTCGTTGGCCCGCAGCTCCTTGATCAGGGCGAAGCCGTCCAGCCGCGGCATCATCACGTCCGTCAGGACCAGGTCGAAACGCTCCGTCCGGGCCCGCTCCAGCGCCTCCGCCCCGTCCACCACGGCCGTGACGTCCCAGTGCCGCCGGAGCAGCCGCGCGACGTGGTCGCGCAGGTCGGCGTTGTCGTCCACGAGCAGCACCCGCCCCCGGCCCGCGTCGTGCACCACGCCCGGATCGACCTCGGCGGGATCGGTGTCGTCCAGCCACCAGTGCGCCTCCTCCACGTAGAGGCGGGCCTGGTCGTCCGGGGCGGCCGGGTGCCCATCGTCGATGACCCGGTCGGCGGGCAGGTGCGCCGTGCCGAGCGGGATCTCGACGGTGAAGGTGCTGCCCGCGCCCGGCTCGCTCCGCGCGGTCGCGGTGCCGCCGTGCAGCTCGGCCAGCTCCCGGACCAGGGCCAGGCCGATGCCGGTGCCCTCGTGGCTGCGGGACCAGGAACCGGTTACCCGGTGGAAGCGGTCGAACAGCAGTCGCTGTTCGGCGGCGGGGATGCCGACGCCGGTGTCGCTCACCTCGAGCACCGCGAAGCCCCGGCGCTCGGCGACGCCGATCCTGATGCCGCCGGCGCGGGTGAACTTCACCGCGTTGGACAGCAGGTTGAAGACGATCTTCTCCCACATCTCGCGGTCGATGTAGGCCGGCTCCGGCAGGGTCCGGCAGTCGACGTCGAGCCGCAGCCCCGCCCGCTCGGCCGCGGACCGGAACGTGCTGGCCAGCCTGGCGGTGTAGTCGGCCAGATCGGTCGGCCGGTAGGCGGCGCCGAGCCGGCCGGACTCCAGCCGGGAGAAGTCGAGCACGGTGTTGACCAGCTTGAGCAGGCGCATGCCGTTGCGCTGCATCGGCAGCAGGCGCTCCCGCTGGTCGTCGCTGAGGCCGGGGCCGGCGAGCAGGTCCTCGAGCGGGCCCAGGATCAGCGTCAGCGGGGTCCGGAACTCGTGGCTCACGTTCGAGAAGAAGTTGGTCTTCGCCGAGTCGAGGGCGGCCAGCGCGGCGGCGCGGCGGCGCTCCTGCTCGTAGGCGCGCAGGTTGGCCACCGCGCGGGAGATCTGCGCGGTGACGAGGTCGAGGAAGTCGCGGTAGCCGCGGTCCATCGCCAGGAAACGGCTGACCCCGACGATCAGCACCCCGACGTCGCCGGTTCCGGCACCGATCGGCAGCACCAGCGCCTCGGGCGCGGCGGACTCGGGCGGCGGATCGACGGCGTCGGCGACCGGCAGGCTGCCCGGCCGGTGTGAGCCCATGACGGCGTCGACGACCCGCCGCGCCTCGGCGCCGAGCGGCGGGCAACCGGAACCCGGCCGGCCGCAAACCCCGGCCAGGGTCGGCTCGCCGCCGTCGACGGGATCATCGAGGTAGAGGGCGGCGAACGGCACGTCCGCGTCGTTCTCGCCGAGGACCCGCACGACCTGGGTGCCGAGGGCGCTCTGGTCGGGTGAGTCGGCCAGGCGGGAGCCGAGGGCGCTGAGGGTACGCACCCGGCGGTCCGCGAGGACCCGTCGGGTGGTGTCGCTGACGATGCAGAAGACGCCGCCGACGCTGCCGTCGCCGAGCCGGATCGGGTCGTAGGAGACGTCGAAGTAGGTCTCCTCGAGGAAGCCGTGGCGCTCGATCATGAACAGGTGGTCGGCGGCGTAGAACGCCTCGTCGCGGGTCACCACGTCGCGGAAGAGCTCGTGCAGCAGCGACCAGGTCTCGGCCCACATCTCCCGCCCCGGCCTGGCCAGGTGGCCGGGATGCTTGCTGCCCACGGTGGGCAGGTAGGCGTCGTTGTAGAGCGCGCAGAACTCGGGCCCCCAGAAGAGGACGATCTGCGACTTGGAGGCGAGCATCGTGCAGACGGCGTTGGTCAGTTCCGGCGCCCAGCCGGACGGGTCGCCGAGGGGTGTCGGCGCCCAGTCGAGCTCGAGCATGCGGCGGCCCATCTCGCCGCCGCGCTCGAACGCCGTCCGCAGCCGCTCCGGCAGGGCGCCGTTCGCGCTCGCCCGCATGCGTCCTCCCGCGGATGATTCGGCCGTAAGTTCTGGCACGGTAACACCGACGGCGCCCGCATTTGCGCCGCCGCTAACCTTGCGCGCGTGACGTCCCGCCGGCTCGACCTCGCGCTGACCGAATCGCCGCTGCGTCCCCTTCCGGGACCGGCGGCCGAGCTGCTGCGGGAGCTGGCCGCCCCGCCGCGGCTCGGCGCCCACCTGCGGCTCGTGCACGACGTGGCGTGGTCGCTCACGGACCTGCTGGGACGCCGCCGGCCGGACCTGGAGTTCGACACCACGGCGGTGCTGTTCGGCGCCGCGACGCACGACATCGGGAAGACCATCCACGTGGGCGAGCTGTCCGGCCCGGGGCACGAGCACGAGGAGGCGGGCCGCGACCTGCTCCTGCGGTACGGCGTGCCGGCGCACCTCGCGCGTTTCGCGGGCAGCCACTCCAGCTGGCACGACCCGGACGTCGGCCTCGACGACCTGCTGGTCAGCCTCGCGGACCAGATCTGGCGGGCGGCCCGGGTGGAGGACCTCGAACGGCGGGTGTGCACCATGCTGGGCGGTGCGCCCTGGGAGGCGTTCCTGGAGCTGGACGACGTGCTCCGGGACCTCGCCGCGGGCGCGGACGGCCGGCTGGCGTTCCAGGCCTCGTATCCGATCGCGGTCTGATCAGGCCGCGACGGCGGTGCCGCCCAGGCCCGAGCGGTAGGCCGCGGCTTCCACCAGGGCCGCGAAGACGCGCAGGTCGCCGGTGCGCTCCGGGTGCCACTGCACGCCGAGGGCGAAGTACCGGTCGCGGTCCTCGATGATCTCCACGACCCGGTCCTCCGGGCACCATCCGGCGACCGTGAAGCTGCCCGGGTCGTCGATCGCCTGGTGGTGGAACGAGTTCACGGTGAGCCTCGGGCCGAGCAGCGTCCGGGCGACCGAACCGGACCGCAGCACCACGTCGTGGCGCCCGAAGTCCGAGGAGTCGGCGGCGAGCGGGTCGGTGCCCGGCGCGGCCCGGTGCCGCTCGTGGCCGATCAGGTCGGGCAGGTGCTGGTGCAGGGTGCCGCCGGTGGCCACGGCCATCACCTGCAGGCCCCGGCAGACGCCGAGCACCGGCAGGCCGGCATCGAGGGCGGCGCGCATGAGCATCAGCTCGGAGGCGTCCCGGACCGGGTCGGACTCGGTGGCGGGGTGCGGCTCGGCCCCCCAGTTGCCGGGATCGACGTCGCCACCGCCGGCGAGGACGATGCCGTCGAGCGAATCGAGCACGTCCGTCCCGGGATCGTCCGGAGTGATCAGAACCGCGCGGCCGCCGGTGGCGTGCACGGCTCTGACATAGGACATCGGCAGCATGCTGACCAGCTGGTCGTTGCTGCCATACCTGACCTGCTGGGCGTACGCGGTCAATCCGATCAATGGCCTGCGCATATTTGTGCGATCCTCCTCACCCTGCAAAACCTGCGTATCGGCCGCCCGCCGACGTTCCTTAGGCTCCGGCGGCCGCCACCACGGCCCCGAACAGCCGTTTGTCGCGTGTCACCTCTGGATGCCACTGCACGCCCAGGACGAAACGCCGCGCCGGATCCTCGACCGCCTCCGGGACCCCGTCACCGGCCCGGCCGGTGATCGTCAGCGAGCCCGGATCGTCGACGCCCTGATGGTGGAAGCAGTGCACCCGGGTGTCGTCGCCCATCAGGTCGGCGATCCGGCTGCCCTCGGTGAACCGGGCCTCGTGCATCCCGTAGACGCCCGGGGCGGGCCGGTGCCGCTCGTGGCCGAGCACGTCCGGGAGGTGCTGGTGCAGCGTGCCGCCCGCGGCGATCGTCAGCAGCTGCATGCCCCGGCAGACGCCGAGGATGGGCAGGTCCCGGGCGAGCGCGGCCCGGGCCAGCAGCATCTCGGCCGCGTCCCGCTCGGGCCGGACGACCGTGTGCGGGCCCGGCTCGGCGCCGTACAGCTCGGGGCCGAGGTCGGCGCCGCCGCTGAGCACGAGACCGTCGAGCACCCGCAACACGTCGGGGTCGAGATCGTCGGGCGGGATCAGGACGGCCCGGCCGCCGGCCCGGGTCACGGCCGCGACGTAGTCGTGTGGCACCAGTGTGGTGGGCAGCTCATGCCACACACCCCAGGTGGCGGGCTCCACATAGGTGGTGATGCCGATGACGGGTCGCATCTTTCAAAGGTATCCAGGCCCGGTTACGGATCGGGTCTTCCAGGCTGCCGATCCCGCGGCGATCCCGGGTGCGCGGCGCCCGCTCGTGGCGGCCGGACGCCGCGCCCGGACCCTCGGACCGCCCGTGCAGCGATCGCAGCGTGCACAAACGGAGGTACGGCCCCTGCGCCCGGCGCGAACCGGACGTACCAGGTGCGGTGCCCTGTGTCAGGTGTTGCTAAACAGTCACAGGGGTGTCACATAGGCGCCGGTGATACCGCCGTCGACGACGAACTGCGACGCGGTCATGAAGGACGCGTCGTCGCTGGCCAGGAACGCCACCGCCGCCGCGATCTCGGCGGGCTCGGCGAAGCGGCCCATCGGCACGTGCACCAGGCGCCGCGCCGCGCGTTCGGGGTCCTTGGCGAAGAGCTCCATCAGCAGCGGGGTCGCGACCGGGCCGGGGCAGAGCGCGTTGATCCGGATGCCCTCCCGGGCGAACTGCACGCCCAGCTCGCGGGTCATCGCGAGCACGCCACCCTTGCTTGCCGTGTACGCGATCTGCGACGTGGCCGCGCCCAGCAGCGCCACGAACGACGCGGTGTTGATGATCGAGCCCTTGCCCTGCCGCCGCATGTGCGGGATCGCGTACTTGCAGCAGAGGAAGACGCTCGTGGTGTTCACCCGCAGCACGCGCTCCCATGCGTCCAGGCCGGTGACCAGGATCGAGTCGTCGTCCGGCGGCGAGATGCCGGCGTTGTTGAACGCGATGTCGACCCGCCCGTGCCGCTCGGCCACCCCGTCGAAGAGCGCCCGGACCGCCTCCTCGTCGCTGACGTCGCAGGCGACGAACTCGCCACCGACCTCCTCGGCCGCGGCCTTGCCGGCGTCGGCCGCGATGTCGACGCAGACGACGTGAGCGCCCTCGGCCGCGAACCGCCGGGCGGTGGCGAGGCCGATGCCGCTGCCGGCGCCGGTGATGACGGCGACCCGATCCTGCAAACGTTCCACAGATGACCCCTCAGCTGTCCGTCGAGATGAAGACGTTCTTGACATCGGTGAACGACAGCAGCGCGTCGGGGCCCAGCTCGCGGCCGAGGCCGGACTGCTTCATGCCGCCGAACGGCGTCCAGTAGCGCACCGACGAGTGCGAGTTGACGCTGAGGTTTCCGGTCTCGACGCCCCGCGAGACGCGCAGCGCCCGGCCCAGGTCGCGGGTCCAGATGGAGCCCGAGAGCCCGTACTCGGTGTCGTTGGCGAGCCGGATCGCCTCGGCCTCGTCGCGGAACGGCAGGACCGACAGGACCGGCCCGAACACCTCCTCGCGCCAGTGCGGGTCGTCGGCCGAGCGGGCGAGCAGCACGGTCGGCGGGAACCACCAGCCGTCGCCGTCGGGCGCGGCACCGGCGAACGCGACGTCGGCGCCGTCGGTGTAGGAGGCGACCTTGGTGCGGTGCCCGGCGGAGATCAGCGGGCCCATCTCGGCCGTCTCGAGTGCCGGGTCCTGCACCCGGAACGCCTTGACCGCCGGCTCCAGCAGGGCGAGGAAGCGCTCGTAGACGGAGTCCTGCACGAGCAGCCGGGACCGGGCGCAGCAGTCCTGGCCGGCGTTGTCGAAGACGCCACCCGGCGCGCTCGCGGCCGCGCGTTCCAGGTCGGCGTCGGCGAACACCACGTTCGCGCTCTTGCCGCCCAGCTCGAGGGTCACCCGCTTCACCTGGTCGGCGCAGCCCGCCATGATCGACTTTCCGACCTCGGTGGAGCCGGTGAAGCAGACCTTCCGCACGGCGGGATGGGTGACGAAGCGCTGCCCGACCACGCGGCCCTTGCCGGGCAGCACCGTGAACACGTCCTCGGGCAGGCCGGCCTCCAGCGCCAGCTCACCGAGGCGGATCGCGGTCAGCGGGGTCAGCTCGGCCGGCTTGAGCACCACGGTGTTGCCCGCGGCGAGCGCGGGCGCGAAGCCCCAGCCGGCGATCGGCATCGGGAAGTTCCACGGCACGATGATGCCGACCACGCCGAGCGGCTCGTGGAAGGTGACGTCGAGGCCGCCGGCCACCGGGATCTGGCGCCCGGACAGCCGCTCCGGCGCGCCCGCGTAGAAGTCGAGCACGTCGCGGACGTTGCCCGCCTCCCAGCGCGCGTTGCCGATGGTGTGGCCCGAGTTGCGGACCTCCAGCCCGGCCAGCTCCTCGATGTGGTCGCCCACCACGGCGGCGAAGCGCCGCAGCAGCCGCGCCCGGTCACCGGGGGCGACCTCGCGCCACGAGAGGAAGGCGCGCTGCGCCCTGGCGATCGCGGCGTCCGTCTCGGCGAGGCCGTTCGACGGCACCTCCCGGAACACCGCCCCGGTCGCCGGATTGATCACCTCAGTGCTGTCCACACGCCACCTCCCCGATGATCATCACACGCTCCGGGTCACAGGCGCTCGAATCCCCGGCGGAGCTCCCAGTCGGTGACGGCGGCGTCGAAGGCGGCCGTCTCGACCTTCGCCATGTTCGTGTAGTGCGCGACCACGTCGGCGCCGAACGCCTGCTCCGCGACCGGGCTCAGCTCCCACAGCTCGGACGCCTCCCGCAGCGTGCCGGGCACCCGCGGCGCGGTGGCGTCGGAGTAGGCGTTGCCCGTGAACTCGTCCTCGAGCTCGAGCTCGTGCTCCAGCCCGTGCAGCGCCCCCGCGACCAGCGCGGCGATCGCCAGGTAAGGGTTGACGTCGCCGCCGGGCACCCGGTTCTCCACCCGCATGCCCTGACCGTGCCCGGCCATCCGCAGCGCGCAAGTGCGGTTGTCGACGCCCCAGCGCAGCGCGGTCGGCGCGAACGAGCCCGGCTGGTAGCGCTTGTAGGAGTTGATGTTCGGCGCGAAGAGCAGGCTGAACTCGCGCATGGTGGCGAGCAGGCCGGCCACCACCCGCTGCCCGGTGACGCTCAGGTGCGCCGGCCCGTCGCCGAGCATCGCCGAGCGGCCGTCGGCGCCGCGCAACGAGAAGTGGATGTGGCAGGAGTTGCCCTCGCGCTCGTTCGGCTTGGCCATGAAGCTGAGCGACATGCCCTCCTGCGCGGCGATCTCCTTGGCGCCGTTCTTGTAGACGACGTGGTTGTCGGCGCAGGTCAGCGCGTCCGCGTAACGGAAGGCGATCTCGTGCTGGCCGAGGTTGCACTCGCCCTTGGCGCTCTCCGGCACGAGGCCGGCGCCGTACATCTCGTTGCGGATGCGGCGCAGCAGCGGCTCGACCCGGGCGGTGCCGAGCAGCGAATAGTCCACGTTGTATTGGTTTGCGGGGGTGAGGTGGCGGTAGTCCTTGCTGAAGGCCTGCTCGTAGGTGTCCTTGTAGAGGACGAACTCGAGCTCGGTGCCCGCATAGGCGGTCAGGCCGTGGTCGGCGAGCCGGTCGAGCTGCCGGCGCAGAATCTGCCGGGGCGACGCGTAGACGGCCTCGCCGCCCGTCGTCTCCAGATCGGCGAGGACCATGGCCGTGCCGGGCTGCCAGGGCACCCGGCGCAGCGTGCCGAAGTCGGGCCTCATCACGAAGTCGCCGTAGCCGCTGTTCCACGAGGACATCGCGTAACCGTCCACGGTGTTCATGTCGACGTCGACCGCGAGCAGGTAGTTGCAGCCCTCGCTGCCGCCCCGCACGACCTCGTCCAGGAAGAAGCGGCCGTGCAGCCGCTTGCCCTGCAGCCGGCCCTGCATGTCGGTGAGCGCGAGCAGGACGGTGTCGATGCTGCCGTTCGCGACGGCGACGTCCAGGTCCTCGAGTTCCATGGGAGCAGTCCTATCGCGTTGGGCCGACATTTTCGGGGGCCGGGCGAATCCGCCCGGCCCCCTCTACTGAATCACTCGGTCGGCAGGGTCGGCTCCCCTTGCGCGGCTTTCTCGATCAGGTTCGACTTCGGGCCGGTGAACCACTTCCGCGCCCCGGCGAACCACCAGATGGTCGCGGCACCGACCACGACCAGCACCGCGACGATCGTGTAGTTGAAGTTGCTCGCCGTGATCGGGCTGGCCGCCGGCAGGACGAACAGGACGCAGATGAAGCCGACCCAGACGATCGCGATCCAGCCGACCGGCGCGCTCCACCTGCCGAGGTTCCACGGCCCGGGCTGGAACTCCGGATTCATCCGCCGCAGCAGCACGGGACCGACGTAGGCGATGTAGAGCCCGATGACCGCGATGGAGGTGGCCGCCAGGTAGGCGGCGTTGTTCCACAGCGACGGCAGCACCAGGAGCGTGGAGCAGGCCACGCAGAGCCAGATGGAGTTGGTCGGGGTACCCGTGCGCGGGTTGACCTTCTTCCAGATCGACGAGCCCGGCAGCGCGCCGTCGCGGGAGAACGCGTACGCCATCCGCGAGTTGGCGGTGACCGACGCCATGCCGCAGAACCACTGGGCCACCATGCAGATGAAGAGCAGGAAGGTGCCCGTGTTGTGGCCGACCGCGTCGATGAAGATCTGCGCGGGCGGCAGGCCGAGGGCGGTCTGGCGCTCGGCGTCGTAGTCCTGAATCGACCAGGTGATGGCGACCAGCAGGATGAATCCGGCGATCACCGAGACCACGACGGACATGACGATGCCCCGGGGAGCGGCCCGCGCGGCGTCGTGGGTCTCCTCCGCCACGTGCGCGGAGGCGTCGTAGCCCGTGTAGGTGTACTGGGCCATCAGCAGGCCGAGGAGGACGGCGAAGGCGCCCGCACCGGCGAAGGTGAAACCGGTCTCGTTGCGTACCTCGAAGAACACCTCGGAGATCGGCTTGTGCTGATCGGGGAGCACGGCGAGCAGCACCACGATGACCGCGACGCCGATCAGGTGCCACCAGGCGCTGACGTCGGAGAGCACCCGGACCAGGTTCACGCCGAAGGTGTTCAGCAGCCCGTGCACCACGATGATGACCAGGAAGATCAGGAACGTGCCGAGCTTGGTGACCTCCAGGTCGAAGGTCAGGCTGAGGAACGCCGCGGTGGTGATCGCCGCGCCGAAGTCGATGGCCGCGGTGACCGCGACCTCGCCGAGGAAGTTGAACCAGCCGATGAACCAGGCCCAGGCGGCCTTGTTCCTCTTGGCGAGCGCGGCGGCCCACCAGTAGAGGGCGCCGGCGGTCGGGTAGGCGGAGCAGACCTCCGCCATCGCGAGCGCCACGAACGTGACCATGCCACCGACGAAGAGCCAGCCGAGGGTGATGGCCGCCGGCCCGCCCGCGTTCATCGCGATGACGTACGACGTGATGGCGCCGGCCAGGATGGAAATGATCGAGAAGGAGACCGCGAAGTTGGAGAATCCGGACAGTCGGCGATGAAGTTCCTGCTGGTAGCCGAGCTGGGCGAGTCGTTCTTCGTCGGTGCTGGGTGCAGGGTTAACGCTCATGTGCGACTCCCGTGACCGAGGGGCAGCTGTGACCTGGGCCACCGCTGTCCGGTGATGATCTACCCGCAGCGTTACGGGCGTCAATGCGCGGTGTTAATTGAGTTGTCGGGCGTGAAGCGCAACCCGCACACTCGTAGACATGTCAGGGCATCGGAACGCGGAGCGCGGCTCATCCCGCCAGATTTCCCGCGCGGCCCTGCCGGTGTTCTGACCGCTGCGCATGCAGCGACCGGGTCCTCGGCAGGCCCGGCGGACACCCGGGGCGCCTCCGGCACCCCACACCCGCGGCGACGCGGGGCGCGGTCACCTCTCTCTCGACGCGGCATCGCGCTGCGCCATGCGCCCGCCCCGCGTCGCCGCCCCATTCGCCCTAAAAATCTACAGCGGCGAGTCTAGAAATTCGCTGGTCGGCGGCCTAACATGGGACAGGTCGGCAACGCACAGCCGACAAGCAACTGGCAAGGACGCTGAGTTGGTTAAGGAGGACGAGATACCGCAGCAACGCGTAATCGCAACGTCCCCGACCCGACAAGAGGTGATCGCAGCCGATGCCCATCACTCAGCCCGTCTGCTAGCGGCACGCAAGCAGACGGACGGCGCCGACGACGGTCGGCCGCAGAATTGAACAGCCAAGGCCCCGGTAACCCGCCGGGGCCTTGGACTGCGTTCCGGGGTTGACGAAAGGCAGCATGGACACCGCGTTCGACGACGCCGACTCCCCGGCGTACACGATGGGTCGCGCCGCCGACATCATCGGCGTGACGCCCGCCTTCCTGCGCAGCCTCGGCACGGCGGGCCTGATCGAGCCCCAGCGCTCCCTCGGCGGACACCGCCGATACTCCCGCCATCAGCTGCAACTGGCCACCCGGGTCCGGCAGCTACTCGACGATGGCATCCTGCTGACCGCGGCCTGCCGCATCGTGATGCTCGAGGACCGGCTGGCCGCGGCCCACCGCCGCATCGTCGCCCTGGGCGGCACCCTCACCACCGACGACGACGCCGACCTGCCGACACAGACCCACCCGGACATCGCGGCGACCCGGTATTACCCGTCGCCCCGCCCGGAGCGCTCCCCGTCGGCACCCTGACCCGGACCCGCCGCGGCGGGGCGCCGGTCATCGCCGCGGCAGCGGGGTGCGCGGGCCTCGTCGGGTCACTGATGATGCTCCTCGCCCTGGTCGCCGCGCCCGGGCCGTGGCTGCAGGGATACGTCAGCGAGGCCGGCATCGCGGGGCTGCCGCTCGCCGCGCCGTACCGCCTCGGGCTGGTCCTGCTCGCCGGCGGCGCCGGGCTCCTCGGCCTCGCCCTGCGGCACCGGTCCCGCCTCGCCGCGCTCCTGCTCGGCGGCGCGGCCGCCTTCGCCGCGGCCTCCGGCGCCGTGCCCTGCAGCAGCGGCTGCCCGCTGCCGCCGTACGAGCCGGCCACCGCCGGCGACGTGGTGCACGCGGGGGCCACCGTGGTCGCGTCGTTCCTGCTGGCCGGGGCGATGGTCACCGTCGCGCGCACCCCGGCCCCGGCCCGCCGGCTCGCCGCCGTCGCCGCGGCGCTCATCGTGCCGCTCGGCGGCGCGCTGGGTCTGATCATGCTGCTGGTCGGACGCGACCCGGCGGGCGCCATCCTGGAACGGCTCGTCCTGCTCGTGGCGGTCGGCTGGCTGGTCGGCACCGCGCTGCTGACGGCGCTAGGTCCCGCACCGTCGCCGGCCTCGAAGGCCGTAAGGCCCGGGTTCCGTTCCGTTCCGTGACGAGTGAGCCATTCTCACCGTGGCCCGGGTGGTGGCGCCCGGCGGACCGGATACCCCGGCCCGAGGCAGGCCTCTCGATCTCGACGGCCGGGTGGGGCTCAGACGACCCGGCGGACCAGGCCCAGCAGGGAGCGCTCGACGTCCTCGATCGGGCGGTCCGGCTGGAACACGAGCCAGTCGACCGCCACGACCAGGCCCACCCCGAACAGCGCCGAGGCGGCCACCCGGACGTCGAGGTCGTCCGGCAGGTCCCCCGCGTCGACGCCGGCCTGGACGGTCTCCGCGATGGTCCCGATCGCCTGCTCCCGCAGCAGCATCAGCGTCTGCTGCCACTCCCGGTTGGTGCGCCACATCTCCGAGAGCAGCAACTGCGCGAACGCCCGGTACCGGCGGATGTACTCGAGCTGCGCCCGGATCAGGGCCGCCACCGCCTCGCGGGGTGGCAGGTCCCTGACCGCGGCGCGGAAATCGTCGGTGAGCAGGCCGATGCCGTGCCGGAGCAACTCCTCGAAGAGCGCCGTCTTCGAGGCGAAGTTGTAGTAGACCGTGCCCTTGGCGACCTTGGCCCGCAGGGCGATGTCGTCGACCGTCGTCGCGGAGAAACCCTGCTCCGCGATCAGCTCCACCGCCGCCTCGAACAGGCGCTGCCGGGTGTCCTCGCGCCTGCGGGTCCTACCGTCCACGTTGTCAGATCACCAGCTCCGGATGCAGGGTGGACGGGGTCAGGCGGCGCGCCCGGCCGGCCGTCGCCACGGTCAGCGCCAGCGAACCGAGCCCGAAGCCCAGCAGCACCAGCACGCCCGTGACCACCGTACCGGCCGGGCCTCCGTCGATGGCGTGGCGGAGTGCCTCGACGACGTACGTCATGGGTAGCAGCGGGTGGATCGCCTGGAAGAAGCCCGGCGTGGTCTGCACCGGGTAGGTGCCGCCCGATGAGGTCAGCTGCAGCATCAGCAGCGCCAGCGCGACGATCCGGCCGGCCGGGCCGAGCGCGGCGCCGAGCAACTGCATGATCGCGGCGAAGGCCGTCGCGGTCACCATCAACAGGGCGAGGGTGACCACCGGATTGACCGGGCTCAGGCCGAGCCCGAACACCACGACCACGAAGAGCAGCAGGGCCTGCGCCAGCCCGACCGCCACCGCCGGCAGCAGGCCGGCCAGGGCGACACGGTACGCGGGAGCGGCCGAGACGATGTACCTCCGGTTCAGCGGGCGCAGCACCATGAAGCTGATCATCGCGCCCACCCACAGGGCCAGGGCCAGGAAGTACGGGGCGAAGCCGACGCCGTAGGTGGTGGCCGGATGGCGCACGGTGCGGTCGAGGCCGACCGGCGCGCTCAGCGCGTCCGCCCGATCCGAGGTGTCCGCGCCGTACCCGGGGATCTGGTCCGCGCCGTCCGACAATCCGGAGGCCAGCTCGGCGGCGCCGCCCTGCAGGTCGCCGAGGCCGTCGGCGAGCTGGCGGCCGCCGGTGGACAGCCGATCGAGCCCACCGTTGAGGTGACGCGCGCCGGACGCCAGCTGGTAGATGCCGCCGCGCAGGTCCGTGGCGCCGGCGGCGGCGTCGGCGGCGCCGCTGTCCAGCCGCTTCGCGCCGGCCGCGAGGTCGCCGAGCCCGGCGGCCAGGTCGTCGACGTGCTTGCGGGCGGTGGCGACGTCGTCGGCCAGATGCGGTGCGGCGGCGGCGACCTCGCGGGCGGTCGTGGCGACCTCGTGCAGCCGGTCGCTCAGGCCGTCCAGGTCGGCGGTGTGGATTGTGGACTGCACCCGCTTCGCGGCCGCTACCAGTTCGTCGGCGGCCGCGCGCGCCTCGCCGATCCCCGCTGTCGAGTCGGGCAGGCCGTTCAGGTACGTCTGCAGGCCGACGGCGCGGTCCACCGCCTCGTCGGCGGCGGCGGTCAGCTTGCCGACGTTGCCGGCGAGCAGGTCGGCGCCGTTCGCGATCTGCCTCGCGGCGTCCTCGATGAGCTTGGTGTTGCGGCGAAGCAGCGGCTCGATCCGCTCGGCCGCGGCGTCGACCTTGGTCGCCAGCCGCTTGCCGCCGTCCGCCGCCTGCTGCGTGCCCGCGGCGAGCTGGGCCGTGCCGGAACGGAGGGTGGTCAGGCCCTCGGCGAGGTCGCCCGCGCCCCGCGCAGCGCTGCCGAGACCGCCGGAGAGCTTCCCGGCGCCGTTGCTGGCGTCGTTCAGCCCGCCCTCGATCCGGTCGGCGCCGCTGCTCGCGTCGGTCAGGCCGTCGTCGAGCTTCCCGGCGCCGTCGGCGGCCTCCTGGGTGTGCTTCTTGAGGTCGGTGAAGCCGATCAGCATCTTGTCGAAGTAGCCGGCCTGCGCGCTCTGCGCGGCGGCGGCCCGCACCTCCTCGAACGCGGTACGGCCGAAGACGCCGGAGAGGTAGTTGGTGGCGTCGTCGCTGACGACGACGAGCTGCGCGGACTTCGGCGCGGCATCGGGGTCGGGGCCGGTGGTCAGGTTGGCGGAGAAGTCACGCGGGATGCGCAGCACGAGCTGATAGCTGCCGTCGGCGAGGCCGGCCTCGGCGCCGCGCTCGTCGGTCACGTGCCAGTCGAAGATCTCCCGCTCGATCAGCTCGTCGGCGAGGTCCCGGCCGGCGTGCACCTCGGTGCCGTCGGACGCGGTGGCCTGGACGTCCTCGACGACCAGGGCGGCGGGGATGTGGTTGAGCCTGCCGTACGGATCCCAGAAGGCGTAGAGGTAGAGGGCGCCGTAGAGCAGGGGGATGACGGCCACGACGACGAGGGCGGCTGCGGGCAGCCGGCCGCGGAAGAAGCGGCGCAGCTCGAACCCGGCGAGCCGCACACTGGACAACCTGGTCATGACTTCTCCTCGCCCGGCAGGTCTTCGTCTTCCGCGACCACGGCTTGGTTTTCCGCGACCACGGCTTGGTTTTCCGCGACCACGGCTTGGTTTTCCGCGGCTTCCTCGCCGCGGCCCGCGACCGTCCGGCCGCCGTCCACGGCTTCGGCGTCGTCCGCCTCGGCCGGCCCGTCTTCGGCCTCGGGCCGGTCGTGCACCACCGGCTCGTCTTCAATCCCGGGCCGGTCGTGCGCCGCCAGCTCGTCTTCGGTCTCGGGCCGGTCGTGCGCCGCCAGCTCGTCTTCGGTCTCGGGCCGGTCGTGCGCCGCCAGCTCGTCTTCGGTCTCGGGCCGGTCCTGCGCCGCCAGCTCGTCCGCTGGGTACGGTCCCGCCGACGGGGACACCGGCGGCGCCGCCGCGGTGCCGCCGAGGCGTATCGACGTGGACACCCGGGCCGGGTCGACCTCGCGGGCGGTCACCAGCACCGCGAGGCCCTCGGCGGCGAGGTCGGCGAGCAGCCCCCAGAGCGACGCCGACTCGCGGTGGTCCAGCCCCTCGTCGATCCCGTCCAGCGCCACCACCCGCGGGTTCTCCAGCCGGGCCAGCACGAGCCCGAGCACCTGGCGCTGATACGGGCTGAGCTGGTAACCCTTCAGCGCCGGGTCGAGGCCGAGCAGCGGCACCTCCGCGGCCTGCCGCGGCGACCGGCCGACGAGCAGCAGCCGCTCCCGGACGTGCTCCAGCACCGTCAGCACGGGCTCGGGCGAGGTCACCTCGGGCACGTAGCCGAGCGCGGCGGACCCCACCACGCTGCCGGCCGACAGCTTGAAGCGCCGGGCGAGCGCGAGCAGCACCGTCGTCCGGCCGCTGCCCGGTGGGCCCACGATCGCGACGATGTCGCCCGGATCGGCGGCGACATCGAGGTCGCGGAAGAGCCATCGGCGGTGGCGGCGAACGCCCACCCCGGTCGCGGTCAGCACCGGCATCAGACACCCAACTTTTAAGACTGACTGGTCAGTTCAAAAACTTACCCGCAGATGTCCGTCGATGGCTGTGCCCCGTGGTGGACCTCACGCCCCGCACAGGGCAGTATCGGGACATGTCGACGCGCTGGGGCATGACCGTACCGCTGGGCGGGGTTCCGCTGACCGATCACGCCGAGGTCTTCGCGGCCCTCACCGACGCGGGCTTCACCGACCTGTGGTCCTCCGAGGTGGCCGGCACCGACGCGTTCACCCCGCTGACGCTCGCGGCCGCCTGGCAGCCCCGGGCCCGGCTCGGCACCGCGATCGCCCCGGTCTTCACCCGCGGACCCGGACTGCTCGCGATGACCGCCGCCGCCCTGGCCGAGGCCGCGCCCGGCCGCTTCCAGCTGGGCATCGGCGCGTCCTCACCGGTCGTGGTCGGCGACTGGAACGCCGCCGACTTCACCAAGCCGTTCGCCCGCAGCCGCGACATGCTGCGCTTCCTGCGCGCCGCCCTGGCCGGCGAGCTTGTCGACGAGGAGTTCGAGACCTTCCGGGTGCGCCGCTTCCGGCTCGAGCGGCCACCGGCCACCCCGCCGGGGCTGCTGCTCGCCGCGCTGCGCCCCGGCATGCTGCGGCTGGCGGCGGCCGAGGCCGACGGCGTGATCCTGAATTGGCTGGCCGCCACCGACGTGTCCCGGGCGCTGTCGGAGGCGAAATCGGACCGGCCGGGCTTCGACGTGGTCGCGCGCATCTTCGTCTGCCCGACGCAGGACGCCGCCTACGCACGCACGATCGGCCGGCGGATGATCGCGGCCTATCTGACGGTCCCGGCCTATGCGGAGTTCCACCGCTGGCTGGGGCGCGAGGAGGGCCTGGGCGCGATGTGGGCGGCGTGGGCGGCGGGCGACCGCCGGGGCGCGCTGGCGGCGATCCCGGACGAGGTGGTCGACGAGCTGATCGTGCACGGCTCACCCGAGGAGTGCCGCGACCACGTGGCCAACTACGCCGAGGCCGGCGTCAAGGTCCCGGTCATGGCCCTGGTCCCGACCCCGGAGCTGGAAAAGGCCGACCCCGCCACCCGGACCCAGCTACTCAAGAGGCTGGGCCGCGCCTAGAACAGGACCGTGGCGAAGCTGCCGTTCGGGACGAAGCCGCAGCGCGCATAGACCCGCCGGGCCGCGGTGTTGTAGTCGTTCACGTACAGGCTGACCGTGGGCGCGACCCGGCGCAGCGCGTCCCGGACCACCGCGGCCATCGCGCCCGCGGCGAGACCGCGCCCGCGAAACTCCGGATCGACCCAGACGCCCTGCACCTGCGTGGTCCGCCGGGTGACGATCGCCAGCTCGGCCTTGAACACGACCCGGTCCCCGACGAACCGCGCGTAGGCGCGCCGCGCGCGCACCAGATCGGCGATCCGCCGCCGGTAGCCGCGGCCGCCGTCGTCCAGCAGCGGCGAGACGCCGACCTCCTCGGTGTACATCGCCACCGCCGCCGGGAAGAGCTGGTCGACCTCGCCGGCCCGGACCAGGCGCACGTCCGGGTCCGGCACGATCGGCGACTCGCGGTCGGCGACCAGCAGCGGCTGATGCGGCCGCACGTCGCGCGCCGGGCCCCAGTGGCCGCCGAGCCGGTCCCACAGATCGAGGACGGCGTCGGTGCGCCCGATGATCGACGAGCAGATCCGCGGCTCGGCGCCGAGCAGGTCGGCATAGGCGGCGACCGCCGCGGGGGCCGCGCACACCGGCACGAGATGCGCGCCGGACCAGCACACGGACTCGATCCGGCGGCCGGGCCCGTAGCCGTAGATCCGGCCGTCGGACCGCCACCAGTTCAGCCCATGCGCCGCCACACGCTCGGCGATCTGAGCGCCGGCGTAAGGGTCTTGGTCGAGGATCCGCTCGACCGCCACCCGCTCGGACTCGCCGAGTTGGCGAATGGGCACCGTCAGCACAGCTATCAGATTGCCAGATGGCGGCCGTCACACGCCTCACCCGCCCCCTCGAAGAAAAGAATCCTTGCGATCGACATGTTGGCGATATATCGTCTAACTATCGCCAACAGATCGGGGAACGTCATGAGGTACGGACACATGCGTGACATGCACGAGGGCCTGCGCCGCGGGTTCGGATTCCCGCCCGGCTTCCCCTTCGGGCAGGGCGGGCCCGGCGGCTTCGGCGGCTTCGGCCCGGGCGGTCCAGGCGGGCACGGCCATCGCCGCGGCGGCCGCGGCAGCCGGCCCAACGTCCGCCCGGCCCTGCTCGCGCTGCTCCTCGAGCGGCCCATGCACGGCTACGAGATGATTCAGGAGCTGGAGAGCCGCACCGGCGGCATCTGGCGCCCGAGCCCGGGATCGGTCTACCCGACCCTGCAGTTGCTCGAGGACGAGGGCCTCATCGAGGCCGAGGCCACCGGCGGCCGCAAGCGGTTCACGCTCACCGACGCCGGCCGCGCGGAGGCCACCGCCGCGGCGGAGAACCCGCCGTGGGCCCAGTTCAGCAACGACACCATGTCCCAGGTGCAGGATTTCCGCGACGCGGCGATCGGCATCATGGACGCGCTGCGCCAGGTCGGCTTCAACGGCACGCCGGAGCAGCGCCAGCGGGCGCTGGAGATCCTCAACGAGACCAAGCGCAAGCTCTACGCCGTCCTCGCCGACGGAGAGTGAGCCATGCTCTGGTTCCCGTCGTTGATCAGGCGCCTTCTCCTGTACGGCGTGAGTCCTTCACAGCCGCAACACCGTCGCCCACCCGCACACCAGAAGCAGGGCTGACAGGAACGCCGCCCGTCCCGGATGCCCGGGGCGGGCGGCGTGCTTGCAACTCACTGTCATCGCGCCGCTGACGCACCCACCGGCCCAGCCCGGCGGCGTGCGGTCAGGCTCCCTGCCGTCGAACCGCCGACGCGACCCACGGCGGGCCGTCGAACCGCCGGCGCGACCCGCCGGCTCAGCCCGGCGGGCAGGCCACGGCCCGGGCCGGCGACTGGCCTGAGGACCGACCGCGCTTGCGGGGTATTGCGGTTGGTCACGGCTGGCGCCGTACCGAAGAAGTGTTTGGTCAGTGGACGGTGACGGTCGCGCCTGGGAGGAGTTCGCGGAGCTCGTCCGGCAGCTCCGCGCCCATCGAGTCGGCCAGGCGCAGGGCCTCCTCGACCAGCGTCTCGACGATGATCGACTCCGGGACGGTCTTGATGACCTGGCCCTTCACGAAGATCTGGCCCTTGCCGTTGCCGGAGGCCACGCCGAGGTCCGCCTCGCGCGCCTCGCCCGGACCGTTGACGACGCAGCCCATGACCGCCACCCGCAGCGGCACCGGGAAGCCCTCGAGCGCCGCGGTGACCTGCTCGGCGAGCGTGTAGACGTCGACCTGTGCGCGGCCGCACGACGGGCAGGAGACGATCTCGAGGCCGCGCTCGCGCAGGCCGAGCGACTCGAGGATGCCCTGGCCGACCTTGATCTCCTCGACCGGCGGCGCGGAGAGCGACACCCGGATGGTGTCGCCGATGCCCTCGGCCAGCAGCGCGCCGAACGCCACCGCGCTCTTGATCGTGCCCTGGAACGCCGGGCCGGCCTCGGTCACGCCGAGGTGCAGCGGGTAGTCGCACTGCTCGGCCAGCTGCCGGTAGGCCCGGATCATCACGACGGGGTCGTTGTGCTTGACCGAGATCTTGATGTCGCGGAAGCCGTGCTCCTCGAAGAGGGAGCATTCCCAGAGCGCCGACTCGACCAGGGCCTCGGCCGTCGCCTTGCCATATTTCTCCAGCAGGCGCTTGTCGAGCGAGCCCGCGTTGACGCCGATGCGGATCGGGACCCGCGCGTCGCCGGCGGCCTTGGCGATCTCCTTGACCTTGTCGTCGAACTGGCGGATGTTGCCCGGGTTGACCCGGACCGCCGCGCAGCCGGCGTCGATCGCCGCGAAGACGTAGCGCGGCTGGAAGTGGATGTCCGCGATGACCGGGATCTGGGACTTCTTCGCGATCGCCGGCAGCGCCTCGACGTCGTCCTGCGACGGCACCGCGACCCGGACGATCTGGCAGCCGGCGGCGGTGAGCTCGGCGATCTGCTGCAGCGTCGCGTTGACGTCGGAGGTCAGCGTCGTGGTCATCGACTGGACGCTGACCGGCGCGGCACCACCGACCGGAACGTTGCCGACCATGATCTGACGGCTCAGCCGGCGGCGGGCCAGCGGCGGCGGCGGAACGGCCGGCATGCCAAGACTGACAGCGGTCATTTGTGCACTCTCATTTTCCGAAGATGGTGATCGGGTTGATCACGTCGGCCGTGGCGGTCAGCAGGGTGAACGCGCCACCGATCAGGATGACGACATAGGTCAGCGGCATCAGCTTGAAGTAGTCCACCCGGCCCGGGTCGGGGCGGCGCATCCGGGCGTAGAGCCACGAGCGCACCCGCTCATACCAGGCGATGGCGATGTGGCCGCCGTCGAGCGGCAGCAGCGGCAGCAGGTTGAAGATGCCGATGAAGACGTTCAGCGAGATGAAGATCATCAGGAACACCTCGGGCACGCCGCGCTCGATCGCCTCACCGCCGAGGCGGCTGGCGCCGATGACGCTGATGGGCGTGTTCGGGTCGCGCTCCTCGCCGGTGATCGAGTTCCAGAGCGCCGGGATCTTCTCCGGGATGCGCTTCATCGCCACGAACGAGTTCTCGACCAGGCTCCAGTCGTAGCGCAGACTGGCGCCGATGCCGTCGACCGGGCCGTAGGTGACCAGGCCCGGCATGCCGAAGTCCTGGCTGATGCCCACCACCGAGACCGTGGCGATCGGACCCTTCGGGTCGTTGAGCGGCGGGCGCCGCGCCGCGAGCATCGTCACGGTGGTGCTGCCGGCCACGCCGTCGCGGGTGTACTCGAACTTCGTCGGGCCGGGCTTCGCCGCCCGGATCACGTCGGTGAGCTGGCCGTAGCCGGTGATCGGGGTGTCGCCGACCTTGGTGATCACGTCACCGGTCCGCAGCCCCGCCACGACCGACGGGGCCGGCGCGTCGCCGCCGACGCCGGGCTTGCACTCCTTCTCGCTGAGGGTGAACTGCACGCAGTTTTCGCCCACCGAGATCCGGGCCGGCATCGCGATCGTCTGTGCCGTGGTCGTCGGGAGGTCGGGGTTGGGCAGGCCCATGAAGACCGCGGCGCACCAGGCGGCGACGATGGCCAGCGCGAAGTGGGTCACCGAGCCGGCCGACATCACCACCGTGCGCTTCCACACCGGGAAGCGCCACATGGCCCGGGGCTGGTCCTCCTCGTCAACGTCCTCGTCCTGCGGCGTCATCCCGACGATCTTGCAGAAGCCGCCGAGCGGGATGGCCTTGAGGCCGTACTCGGTCTCGCCGCGGTGGAACGAGAAGATCGTCGGGCCGAAGCCGACGAAGTACTTGCTCACCTTCATCCCGTACCGCTTGGCCGTGATCATGTGGCCCAGCTCGTGCAGGCTGACCGAGATCAAAATCGTCAGCGCGAAGGCCGCCGTCCCCAACCAGTACAGCATTAGGCTCCTTCAGCCGCTGTCGCGATCATCCGCTGCGCCTGGGCACGCGCCCAGGCCTCCGCGGAAAGCACCTCATCGACGGTACCTGGTTCGTCGAAATCGGGCGCTGCCGCGAGCACCGCCTCGAGTGTGTCGACGATGCCCAGAAAAGGTAGCCGACCGGAAACGAACGCGGCCACACACTCCTCGTTCGCCGCGTTGTAGATGGCCGGCCGGCAGTGTCCAGCCTCACCCGCGGCCTTGGCCAGCCGCACCGCCGGGAACGCCTCGCCGTCGAGCGGGCGCAGCTCCCAGTTGTGCGCGAGGGTCCAGTCGACCGCCGCAGCGGCGTCGGGCACCCGCTCCGGCCAGGCCAGCGCGAGGGCGATCGGCAGCCGCATGTCGGGCGGGCTGGCCTGCGCCAGCGTCGACCCGTCGACGAACTCGACGAGCGAGTGCAGCACCGACTGCGGGTGGACCATGACCTCGATCGCGGAGTAAGGCACCTCGAAGAGCTCGTGCGCCTCGATCACCTCGAGGCCCTTGTTCACCATGGTGGCCGAGTTGATCGTGACAACCGGTCCCATGTCCCACGTCGGGTGCTTGAGCGCCTCCTCCGGCGTGACGTTCGTCAGCTCGGCGCGCCGCCGGTCCCGGAAGGCGCCGCCGCTGGCCGTCAGGATCAGCCGGCGCACCTCGGCGGCGGACCCGCCGCGCAGGCACTGCGCCAGCGCGGAGTGCTCGGAGTCGACGGGCACGATCTGCCCCGGCCGCGTCACCGCGGCCTTGACCAGCGGGCCGCCGGCGACGAGGGACTCCTTGTTGGCGAGCGCGAGGGTACGCCCGGAGCGCAGCGCCGCCAGCGTCGGCGCGAGCCCGAGGCTGCCGACGACCCCGTTGAGCACCACGTCGCAGGGCCACTGCGCGAGCTCGGTCATCGCGTCCGGCCCGGCGACAATCTTGGGAAGCTTGAAGTCCCCGGTGGCCCAGCCCCGCTGCTGCGCCTCGGCGTAGAAGGCGAGCTGCAGGTCCTGCACGGCGCTGGAGTGGGCGACCCCGACGACGTCGACGGCGAGCTCGAGCGCCTGGGCCGCGAGCAATCCGACGTTGCCGCCGCCGGCGCCGATCGCGACGACCCGGAACTTGTCCGGATTGCGCCGCACGATGTCGATGGCCTGAGTACCGATGGACCCGGTGGACCCGAGCAGGACTAGCTCACGCATGGACACCATCTTTCCCTGCCGGCGCTAGAAGCAGCGGACCGGCCGGTTGCGAGATCGTAGCGGCATACTTGGGTACGTGTGGGGGATGGGAATCCGGACGCCCACCATCGGCCGCAGGCTGGCGGCGCCGTTCCGGTCGCTGCGCGGGCGGGACCTGGCATTACATGCCGCCGCGGTGACCTTCTACGCCGGAATTGCCGTGGTGCCGATCGCCCTGCTGGCCATCTGGATCACCGGCCTGGTGGCCGGCGCCGACCGGGTCCGGCGGCTCACCGCGCACACCATTGCCGCCCTGCCGGACGCGATCGGCGCGCCCCGCGCCCTGGCCGCGCTCATCGAGGCCGGGCTGCACCTGACGCCGATGCTCGCGCTGGCCAGCCTGCTGCCCGCGACCCTGTACGGCGAGGGCCTGCGCCGCGCCTTCGTGTCGCTGGGCGAACCGGGCGAGTCCCTGATCGGCTGGCGCGGCCGAGTGCTCTGGCTGCCGCTGCTGGCCGCCGCCCCGGCGCTGCTGCTGGCCCTGTTCCTGGCGTTGCCGGTGACCAGCGGCCTGTGGGTGCGCGGCGGCTGGTACACGGTCGCCGGTCTGGTGCTGTCGTTCCTGGCCGCCTGGCTGGTTCTGACGCCGGCGGTGATCTGGGTCTACCGAGGGGTCGCACCGGGCCGGCCGGAGTGGCTCGCGGTGGTGCTGGTCGGCTCGTTCACGGCCGCGAACCTGTCCGGATTCCTGCACGGCTTCGTGCTCTTCTGTTCGCTGCCACTGGACCTGGGCGCGCCGTTCGGCGGCTTCACCGTGATCGGCGGCGTGGTCGCCGTCGGGCTATGGCTCTATCTGTTCCACGTCATCGTGCTGGCCGGTTTCGCCGCGACGCGCAGTGCCGGCGCCTACCTGGGTGCCAGGCGCGCAGGCTCCAGGTCCGGCGCCTCGGACGGGGCCGGTTCGGCCTCGTGGATCCCGTAGCGGCCGTAGAAGCGGCCCAGCAGGCCCGGCGCCCACCAGTTCCAGCGGCCGAGCAGCCGCATCGTCGCCGGCACCAGCAGCGCCCGGACCAGCGTCGCGTCCACGATGATCGCCACGATCATGCCGATGCCGATGGTCTTGATGACCGTCACTCCGCCGGTGGCGAAGCCCGCGACCACCGTGATCAGCAGCAGCGCCGCGGCCGTGATGATGCCGCCGGTGCGTTGCAGCCCGGCGGCGACCGCGGCCGGGTTGTCACCGGTGGAGTCCCACTCCTCGCGGACCCGCGACAGCAGGAACACCTCGTAGTCGGTGGCCAGGCCGAACAGCACGGCGAGCACCAGGATCATGTTGCTGGGCTCGATGTAGCCGGTCGACTCGAAGCTCAGCGGCCCCTCGAGGTGGCCGTCCTGGAAGATCCAGACGACCACGCCGAAGGACGCGCCGATCGAGACCAGGTTCATCAGCACGGCCTTGATCGGCAGCAGCACCGAGCCGAAGGCCAGGAAGAGCAGCAGGATCGTGGCCAGCGCCATGATCAGCGCCATCCAGGGCAGCCGGTCGGCCAGGCTCTCCAGCAGGTCGAGGTCGATCGCCGGCCGGCCGCCGACCAGTACGTGGGTGCCGGGAGGCGGGGTGAGGTCGCGGATCGCCGAGACGATGTCGCGGGATTCACCGCGCGACAGCGTGCCGGGATAAGTCACGGTGACCAGCGAGGCGTCGCCGCGCTCGGCGGTGACGGTGGCGCCGGTGACGTTCGGGAGCGCGGCGATCTGCCCGGCCAGGTTCTCCGCGGACCCGCCCGTCACCAGGACGTTGATCGGGTTCTCGCCGCCGCCGGGGAAGCCGGTGTTCAGCCGCTCGCCGACGATGCGCGCCTGGGTGTCGGCCGGCAGCACCCGCTCGTCGAAGCCGCCGAACTCGACACGCAGGAACGGCGCCGCGAAGACGGCGAGCACCGCGAGCACGCCGATGAGGTAGGGGGCCGGGCGGCGCATGACGCTGCGCGCGAGCCGGGCCCAGCCCGCGCCGGGCCGCGACCCGCGCGGCAACGGGATGCGCAGCCGGTCGACCCGGCGGCCGATCAGCGCGAGCGCCGCGGGCAGCACGGTCAGCGCGGCGATCATCGCGATCAGCACGGCGGCCATGCCGCCGATGGCCATGCCGCCGAGGAAGGGCTGCGGAAAGATCAGCAGGCTGGAGAGCGCCAGGACGATGGTGAGGCCGGAGACCATCACGGTGCGGCCCGCGGTCGCGACCGTGGTGCGGATGGCTGCGGGCACGTCCTTGCCGGTCGCCAGCTCCTCGCGGAAGCGGCTCACCACGAACAGCGAGTAGTCCACCGCCATGCCCAGGCCCAGCAGCGTGATCACGTTGATCGCGAAGACCGAGATGTCGGTCACATAGGTGAGCGCGCGCACCGCCACGAACGCCCCGAGGATCGCGATGCCGCCGATGAGCAGCGGCGACAGGGCCGCGATGAGGCCTCGGAAGATCAGCACGAGCAGCACGAAGAGCACCGGCAGGGAGAAGATCTCCGCCCGGCTGATGTCCTCTTCGGTCTGCGTGTTGGCCTGGTCGGTGAAGGCGACCAGGCCGCCGACCTGGGTGGTCAGTCCGGGCGCGGCGAGGTCGGGCTCGATCCGGTGGTACGCCGCCGTCCTGCCGTCCTCGTCCTCGGCGGCGAGGTAGACCGCCGCGTAGGTGGCGCGCCGATCGGTGCTGATCAGGGCGGGCGCCGCGTTCTCGTCGGTGTAGGCGGCGACCTGGGCGACGTCCGGGCGCCCGCGCAGCTTCGTGACCGTGCCGGCGACCGCGTCGCGGAAGGCCGGGTCCGTCACCGCCAGCTCGTCGCTGGACCAGAGCACGACCAGGTCGGGCTCGCCCCGGCCCAGTTGTTCGGCGATGGCCGCGGCCCGGTTGGACTCGCTGTCCGGGTCGTCGTAGCCGCCGCCGGAGAGCGCGCCGAACACGCCGGCGCCCCAGGTGGCGCCCGCGACGACGACCGCCAGCCCGGCGGCGACCACCCACCAGCGCAGCCGGACGACCGCTCCGCCCCACCAGCCGAACATCTGTCTGCCTCCCGCGCGGAGGTTAGAGTCGCTGAGAATTCCGGTATTTTTCGTGAACGGTGTTCACCTTCGCAAAAGCCGTTCGCTCACGTCAACGGAGCCCGACTATGACGACCACCACGCCCAGCCGGCGTGAACGGCTTCGCGCGGAAACCGTCGTCGAGGTCAAGGAGGCCGCCCGGCGCCTGCTCGTCGCCGGCGGGCCCACCGCCATCTCGCTGCGGGCCATCGCCCGCGACGTCGGCCTGACCGCCCCGGCGCTGTACCGCTACTTCGACAGCCTCGACGCGCTCGTCCTGGCCGTCGTCGCGGACCTCTTCGAGGACCTGCGCGGCGCCGTCGTGGCCGCCGCCGGCGAGCACGCCGCCGAGGAGCCGCTGGCCCGGGTCGGCCACCTGGTCCGGGAATTCCGGCGCTGGTCGCTCGCCCATCCCGCCGAGTTCGCGCTGATGTTCGGCAGCCCGGTCCCCGGCGTCACCCGGTGCGACCCGCTCAATGAGGCCGGCGCCCGGTTCGCCGAAACGTTCTTCACCACGCTGGGCGAGCACTTCCAGCGCCACCCGTTCGGCGGTGCCGCCCACGACCTGCCCGAGGCCGCCCAGCGCGACCTGTTCCGGCCGTACCTGGAGACGTTCGGCGAGCGTTTCCCGCTGCCCGTCATCTATCTCTTCGTCGCCGCCTGGACCCGGCTGTACGGAATCGTGGCGATGGAGGTCTTCGGCCACCTCAGGTGGGCGATGACGGACGTGGAGCCGCTGTTCGAGCTCGAGTTGTCCCGGACCCTGGGCCACCTGGCACGCTAGGCTCGTCGCCCATGAGCGCTCTGCCTGATCGCGCCGATGTGGTGATCATCGGGTCCGGCCACAACGGGCTGGTCTCCGCCGTGCTGCTGGCCCGCGCCGGCCTCGACGTCGTCGTGCTGGAGGCAGCCGACGTCATCGGCGGCGCGACCCGCACCGAGCATCCGTTCGCCAAGGTGCCCGGCCTCGGCCACTCCACCGGCTCCTACCTGCTGGGCCTGATGCCGCCGGAACTGCTGCGCACGCTGGACGTCGACATCCCGGTGCTGCGGCGCGACCCGCACTACTTCCTGCCGACACCCGGCGGCCCCGGCTCGCCGTACCTGCTGTTCGGCACCGACCGCGAGGCCACCCGCGCCCAGATGGAGCGGTTCTTCTCGCCGCGCGACATCGCGGCCGACGAGGCGCTGCAGGTCGAGATCGCGGCGCTGCGCGCCGATCTCGCCCCGGCCTGGCTGCAGGAGCCCGGCTCCGTCGAGGCGATCGCCGACCGGCACATCCGCCCGCAACTGCAGAGCACCTTCATAGATCTCGTACGCGGCTCAGTCGCCGACTACCTCGCCCGGTTCGGCTTCAAGAGCGAACTGCTGATGAGCATGTACGCGGTGACCGACGGCCTCTCCGGGCTGAACGCCGGCCCCGACGACCCCGGCACCGGCCACAACTTCCTGGTGCACAACATGTGCCGCCTGCCCGGCTCGGACGGCACCTGGATGATCGCCAAGGGCGGCATGGGCACCGTGTCGCGCACCTTCGCCGAGGCCGCCCGCGCCGCCGGTGCGGCAATCTTCGCCGGCACGCCGGTGTCGGCGGTGACCGTCTCGCAGGGCGCCGCGACCGGGGTGGCCCTGGCCGACGGGCGCGCGGTCTCGGCCCGGGTGGTGCTGGGCGCCTGCGATCCCTACCGGCTCATCGACCTGGTGCCCGAGGGATCGCTGCCCGCCGAGCTGACCGACCGGATGGCGGCCGTGCGGCGGCCGGGCACCACCCTGAAGGTCAACCTCGCGCTCAGCGGCCTGCCGCGGTTCGGCTGCCTGCCCGAGGACGCCGCCTCCCCGTTCGGGTCGACGATCCACCTGCTGCCCGGCTCCGCGGGCCTGGCCGGGCTCGAGACGGACTCCCCCATGGCCGCGCTGCGGGCGATGTGGGCCGACGTGCAGGCCGGCCGCCTGCCGGCGGAGCCGACCATGGAGTGGTACCTGCACACGACCGTCGACCCTTCCCTGCAGGACCCAGCCGGCCACCACTCGTCCGCGCTGTTCGTCCAGTCGGTGCCCTACACGCCGGCGGGCACCACCTGGGACGAGGCGCTGCCCGGCTACGTCGCGCGGCTGCTCGACATCGTCGACCGCTACGCGCCGGGCGCCTCGGCCCTGGTGTCGGACATGATGCCGCTCAGCCCGCCGGGCATCGAGAAGCACTTCGGCATCACCGGCGGCCACATCCACCACGTCGACAACACGGTCGCGTTCAACGAGCGCATGCCGTACGCGACGGGCCTCGACGGCCTGTACGCCGGGTCCGCGGGCGCACACCCGGCGGGCAGCGTGATCGGCGCGGCCGGGCACAACGCCGCCAAACGCATCCTCAGCGACCTGGGCCTCTAGCGGGGCGCAGGTCGCCCGGCGTTCAGTCGCTCTGCTCGTCCTTCTCGGCGCGGATCTTGTGGCCGGCGCTGGTCAGGCACTTTCCGCTGGGCAGGTCGAACTTCCAGCCGTGCAGCTGGCAGGTCAGCACGTTGCCGTCCACGATGCCGAAGCGGCTCAGGTCCGCCTTCAGGTGCGGGCAGCGGCGCTGCACCGTCCAGCCGCCCAGCTCGATGTCCTCCAGGTCGACCGACCGCTCGTGCTCGTCGTACCAGCCCTCGGCGTACTGCAGGCGCTCCTCGGAGAGGCACTTGAAGAACGCGTAGACGAACTCGTTGTACTGGCCGATCCGGGCGGCCGAGAAGCGGCAGCTCAGGAACAGCGAGTTCACCCAGTCGCCCTCGTCGATGAAGATCAGGTGCTCGATCAGCTCGCGCTGGGTCTTGAAGCGGTAGCGGACCTTCTCGTCGGCGTAGGGGCGGACCTGCTTGCCCGGGAAGTCCACGACGATCGACTCGATGGACTCGCCCTCGTAGGAGACCAGGTCGAAGCGGACCGGCCCGCCGACGCCCTTGGCCAGGTAGATCGACTCCTCGAGCAGCGGCTCGATGCGCTTCTTGAGCTCGCCCAGCACGTCGATCTCGGGGTGCCGCCAGGACGCCTTCTCGGCGGCGATGATCGGCGCCTTGCGCTCGCGCATCTCCTCGAGGTGCTGCTTCTTGTTGACGAAGAACTCGTCGACGTCGGTCGGGTGGCTCGTCTCGATCGACGACGTCGTCAGCTCCGTCACGCTGCCCGGCAGCAGGACCACGCCGTTGGTGCCGCCTACCTTGGCGTACTCGCTCATGAAGACCGACTGGTCCGGGAAGATGTTTCCCTCGTCGCCGAAGATGTCGTTGAACTGCCACAGCTCGTCGTCCAGGAAGCACGGCGGGCCGGCGATCGGGAAGACGTGGTCGGCCTTCAGGTCGTCGATGTAGCGCCAGGTGCGGTCGAACTGACGGTCGCGCTTCTGCTTGCCGAACGCGGTCTTCGCCGACTGCGGCAGCTCGTAGACCATCGGGTACCAGATCGCGCCGGAGAACTGCAGCAGGTGCGCGTGCACGTGGCCGAGCTCGGCGAAGGTCGACAGGTCCGTGGGGCGGGCGTCGTTCTGGTTCAGCACCCGTACGCCGTCGTGCTCCACCCAGAGCGACGAATCGCCGATCGGGCCGTCCGTGGGGCTGATCAGGGCCTGGATCATCACCTTGAGGCCGCCGTCGAGCTCGTGGACCTCGTTGCTCTTCGTCTTGAAGAAGCTGGTGAAGCCGAGCTCGCGCAGCTCGTCCTCGAGCTGACTGGTCGGATACTCCGGCAGCAGCACCGTCGCCTTCTTGCTGACGAAGCGCTTCAGGTGCTCGGCGTCGAAGTGGTCCCGGTGAAGGTGGGACACGTAGAGGTAGTCGACGTTCCCGAGCGTGTCCCAGTCGAGCTGGGAATTGTCCGGGAACGGGAACCACGACGCGAAGTACGCCGGGTTGACCCACGGGTCGCACAGAATGCTGCCCGCGCCCGTGTCGATCCGCATGCTGGCGTGGCCAGTGCCTGTGATCCGCACCCTTTAAGCTCCCTCGATCCGGAGTATTCCGACGGCATCGAAGGTACCGGGTCCGGGTTGGTGGGCCGCGCGCGGAGCCGTCGTGCGAAAATGAACGCGTTCCAGTCGCCATCGCCGCAGGAGGATCCAGTCGTGGCAGAAGAGCCGGTTTACGCCCCCGACCAGCTCAAGCCGGGCAACCGCAAATGGGCCCGCATCGGCGCGCTGGGCACCGCCGCGGTCCTGCTCCTGATGCTCTGGGGCAACCACGAGGGCAACACCGAGAACATCTGGCTCATCGTTACGGCCCTGCTGCTCATCGGCGTCGTGGTCGCCGACGCGGTGCTACGCCGCAACGGCCTCAAGCCCAACGACCAGTAACGCGTACGGAAAAGGCCCGCCCCCGACCGGGAGCGGGCCTTTCCCATGCTCAGCGGCGGCGCAGCAGGAGGTCCTTGACCTCGCGCAGCGCGGCGTCGACCTCGGCCTCGAAGTAGCCACCGGGAACCAGCCCGAACTGCAGCGTGTCGAGCTCGTTCTCCGGTACGGGCATCGGGCCGCGGCCGGTCATGGCCTGCAGGATGCTCTCGAACAGGCGGTCGACCTGCACCGGGTCGTAACCGCTGCCGAAGCGGCGCGGCTGGAAGGTCCGGCGCAGCTGATCCACCCGGTAGAGCTCCGGGCTGCCGCCCTGGCCGCCACCCATCGGCGGGCCACTCATCGGCGGCGCGCTCATCGGGGCCGGGCTGCCGTAGCCGCCACGGTCGGGCATCCGCATCTCGGTCGTCATGTCGGCCTTGCCGTGCCGGCCCGGCTCGAACGCGTCGTAGCCGCCCGTGTCGTAGCCGGCGGGCGCCTGCGGCTGTTGTTGCTGCTGCTGCTGGCCGTAGCCGCCACCCTCGTAGCGACCGCCGTAGGGGTCCGGGGCGGGCATCTGGGGCCGCTGCGGTAGCTGCGGCTGCTGCGGCTGCATCCGGTCGTCGCGCCCGTACGGGTCCTCGCGGGCGTACTGGTCGTCCCGCGCGTACTGGTCCTCGCGGGCGAACTGGCGGTCGTCGCGCACCGGCGCGGGCAGGCGCTCGGTGGGCGGGGCCGAGCGGCTCAGCGCCTGTCCCATCCGGTCGGGCTGCATGCCGCCACGCGTCGGCTCCGGCTGCATCCGGTCCGGGGTCATCCGGGCGTCGGGGCCACGCCCACTCCGGTCCTCGAACTCGGCCAGCTGGCGCTCGACCCGGTCCAGGTGCAGGTCGACCTGCCACTCGTCGTAGCCGCCGAAGCGCACGCGGAACACCACGTCGTGCACCTCCTGCGCGCCGACGGGCGCACCGGACTGCTCGCCGGCCAAGGTCGCCTCGACCCGGTCCAGGAAGGCATCGACCTCGTCGACCTTGTAGCCGCGCCGCAGCGCGCGCCGCCGGAAACGCTGTCCCTGACTCGTCACAACGTCTCCCAAATCAGCGTCCGCAGGGAACTGAGCCCCGTCATCGTTCCACCTCCGCGTGGGCGGTGGCGCCCCCAGCGTCCACCACCGTCAGCTCACTCGCGGCCAATTGGCCGCACGCACCGTCGATCTCCCGCCCGCGGGTGTCCCGGACCGTGGTCGCCACTCCCGCCTCGCGCAGCCGGCGGACGAACTCCCGCTCGACCGGCTTGGGGCTGGCGTCCCACTTGCTGCCCGGGGTCGGGTTGAGCGGGATGAGATTCACATGCGCCAGCTTGCCGTGCAACAGCCTGCCGAGCAGGTCGGCACGCCAGGGCTGATCGTTTACGTCCCTGATCAGGGCGTATTCGATGGAGATCCGACGACCGGTCTGCGCCGCGTAGTCGAACGCGGCATGGAGCACCTCGGCCACCTTCCAACGCTGGTTGACGGGCACAAGCTCATCGCGCAGATCATCATCGGGGGCGTGCAGTGACAGCGCAAGAGTCACGGACAGCTCTTCGGTGATCAATCTCCGCATCGCCGGCACGAGACCCACGGTGGAGACGGTGATGTGCCGTTGTGAGAGACCCAGGCCCTCCGGGGCGGGCGCGACCAGACGGCGCACGGCCTGGATCACCCGGGGGTAGTTGGCCAGCGGCTCGCCCATGCCCATGAACACGACGCGGGACAGCCGCGGCGGCGAGCCGGTGACCGCGCCCGAGGCGGCGACACCGGCAAGATAGACGACCTGGTCGACGATCTCGGCAACCGAGAGGTTGCGGGTCAGCCCGGCCTGACCGGTCGCGCAGAACGGGCAGGCCATGCCGCAGCCCGCCTGGCTGGACACGCACGCGGTGATCCGGTCGGGGTAGCCCATCAGGACGCTCTCGACCATCGCGTTGTCGTGCAGCTTCCACAGCGTCTTACGGGTGGCACCGTCGTCGCAGGCCATCTCGCGCTGCGGCGTGAGCAGCGTGGGCAGCAGGTCCTCGGCGAGCCTGGCGCGCGAGGCGGCCGGCAGGTCGGTCATCTCGGCGGGGTCGCGCACGAGCCGCCCGAAGTAATGGGTGGAGAGCTGCTGGGCGCGGAAGGCGGGCTCGCCGAGATCGGTGACGGCCGCGCGGCGGCCGGCCAGGTCCAGGTCCGCGAGATGGCGTGGGGGCATCGCGGGGCGACGGCGGGTGACCACCGCGTCGGGGGTGTCGGGGCTGGTCGGGATGAGAGGAAGAATCGTCATGGCCTCTCCAGTCTCCCACGTCGCGAGCACATGCCTACCCCGGCGGCGCGATGAGCGAGAGCAGCAGGAACGCCGTCGGCACCGCGAAGAGGATCGAATCGAGCCGGTCCATCAGCCCGCCGTGCCCGGGCAGCAGATTACTCATGTCCTTGATCCCGATGTCCCGCTTGAGCATCGACTCGGCCAGATCGCCGAGCACGGCGACCACCGAGATCACCGCGCCGAACAGTAGACCCCAGTAGAACGGCACGTCGAGCAGGAGGTAGGCGAGCACCGAACTGCCGATGGCCGTCGCGGCGACCGAGCCGGCGAAGCCCTCCCAGGACTTCTTGGGGCTGATCGTCGGCGCCATCGGGTGTTTGCCCAGGAAGACGCCCGCGGCGTAGCCGCCGGTGTCGGAGAGCACCACGGCGATCAGGGCCAGGAAGACCCGCTGCGCGCCGTCGTCGGGCCGGGCCAGCAGCACGCCGAAGCTCAGCAGGAACGGCACGTACACGGCGACCAGGGCCGCCGCCGCCAGGTCCCGTTTCAGGTCGGCGACGCCGTCGGCCAGGCGCCACAGCCCCGCGGCCAGGACCGTGGCCAGCAGGCCGAGTTCGAGGGCGTCGGTGCTGCCGTAGGAGGCGACAACGGCCATCAGCACGCCACCCGCGACCAGCGGGATCAGCGGCGGCTTCGCGCCGGTGACGCGCAGCGCCCGCACCATCTCCCAGACGCCGACGCCGATGGCCACCGCGACCACGCCGAGGAAGGCCGGCTTCCACAGCAGCGAGCCCAGCACGATCAGGACCATGCTGGTGCCGACCGCGATCGCGGCGGGCAGGTTGCGGCCCGCCCGGCCGGCCGGTGGCTTGCCGGCGCGTCCGGCTCGTCGCCGGCCCGGGCCGCGCGGGCGTTCCGTGTCCGTCAACTCCCACTCCGCCTGTGAGGTCGAGGTGGCTGCGACGGGCGCGCTCCAGTCGGGCTCGTACGACTGGGGCGGGCCGGGTGCGAAGGCGTCCCAGTGCGGGCCGGTCTCGGCCGCCTCCTGGGCGTCCTGCCGGCGCCGATGGGCCGCGTACGGATCGGGCTCCTCGGCGGGCACGCCGGAGACGTACGGGGCCGGGGCGCCGGATTGCCCGGACGCCCGGCCGCCGGAAGGGGTTTGCCCACCGCGGGGCTCGAGGTACGACATCAGACCTCGAGTAGCTCAGCTTCCTTGTTCTTGACCAGCTCGTCGACCACCGTGACGTACCGGTGGGTGACGTCGTCCAGCTCCTTCTCGGCGCGGCGGCCGTCGTCCTCGCCGGCCTCACCGTCCTTGACGAAGCGGTCGAGCTGCTCCTTGGCCTTGCGGCGCACGTTGCGGATCGCGACGCGCCCCTCCTCGGCCTTGGTCCGGGCCACCTTGATCATTTCGCGGCGCCGCTCCTCCGTCATCTGCGGGAGGTGGATGCGCAGCTGGGTGCCCTCGTTGTTGGGGTTGACACCGAGGTCGGAGTCGCGGATGGCGCGCTCGATGGGGCCGAGCTGCGACGCGTCGTAGGGCTTGACGATCACCATGCGGGGCTCCGGCACGCCGACGGAAGCCATCTGGGTCACCGGGGTGGGAGCGCCGTAGTAGTCGACCACGATCTTGGAGAACATCGCCGGCGTGGCACGACCCGTACGGATCGCGGCGAACTCCTCCTTGGCGTGCTCGACCGCGCTCTCCATCTTCTCTTCGGCCTCGAAGAGGGTCTCGTCGATCACCGCTGTGTCGCCTCCTTGATCCGTCTGGTCGTTCGTGAAAAATGATGGGTGGAGCGGATCACGTGGTGATCAGGGTGCCGATCTTCTCGCCGCTGACGGCCCGGACGATCGTGTCGTCGCCCTGAGCGCCGAAGACCAGCATCGGCAGGCCATTCTCCTCGCAGAGGCTGAACGCGGCCTGGTCGGCCACCCGCAGGCCCTGCTGGAGCACGCTGGCGAAGGTGATGTGCTCGATCTTGCGGGCGTCCGGGTCGGTGCGCGGGTCGGCGGTGTAGACGCCGTCGACGCCGTTCTTGCTCATCAGCACGAGGTCGGCGTGGATCTCCAGGGCCCGCTGCGCCGTGACCGTGTCCGTGGAGAAGTACGGCATGCCGGCGCCGGCGCCGAAGATCACGACGCGGCCCTTCTCGAGGTGCCGGATGGCGCGCAGCGGGATGTAAGGCTCCGCGACCTGGGCCATCGTGATCGCGGTCTGCACCCGCGTCTCGATGCCCTCCTTCTCGAGGAAGTCCTGCAGGGCCAGGCAGTTCATGACCGTGCCGAGCATGCCCATGTAGTCGGCCCGGTTGCGGTCCATGCCGCGCTTCTGCAGCTCGGCGCCGCGGAAGAAGTTGCCGCCGCCGACGACCACGGCGATCTGCACGCCGCGCCGGGTGGCCGTGGCGATCTGCCGGGCGATGCCCTGCACCACGTCGGGGTCCACGCCCACCGCGCCGCCGCCGAAGACCTCGCCGGAGAGCTTCAGCACGACCCGCCGGGGCCGGTCGGAACGTGGCGCCGCGACCTCGTCGACCACGACGTTCTGCTCGGTCACCATCGTCATGCCGGTCCGCCCTTTCCTTCGCTAACCCGAGACCCTATGTGACGGGGAGGCCGGGCGCTTGTCTCGCGTCCCGGCCTCCCGCGCAGTGCGCTGGTGCCTGGATTACTCCTGGCCGACCTCGAAGCGGACGAACCGGGTGACCGCGATGCCGGAATCCGCGGTGACCTGCTTGACCGTCTTCTTGTTGTCGGTGACCGAGGCCTGCTCCAGCAGGACGTAGTCCTTGAAGAACGAGTTCACCCGGCCCTCGACGATCTTGGACAGGGCCTGCTCCGGCTTGCCCTCCTCGCGCGCGGTCGTCTCGGCGATGCGGCGCTCCGACTCGACGGTCTCGGCGGGCACCTCCTCGCGGGTGAGGTACTTCGGCCGCATGGCCGCGATCTGCATGCCGACCGCGCGGGCGTCGTCGCCGCCGGCCTCGTCGGACTTGCCGGTGTACTCCACCAGGACGCCGACCTGCGGCGGCAGGTCCTGCGCCTTGCGGTGCAGGTAGACCGCGACGGTGCCGTCGAGCTGCGCGAAGCGGTTGAGCACGATCTTCTCGCCGATCTTGGCGGAGAAGTCCTGGATCACGTCGGCGACGGTGCGGCCGTCGGGCAGCGCGGAGGCCAGCAGCGCGGCGGCGTCGGCCAGCTTGGCCTGCTCGCCGTGCTCGACAAGCGTCTGGCCCAGCGCGACGAAGTCGTCGGTCTTGGCGACGAAGTCGGTCTCGCAGTTGAGCTCCAGCAGCGCCTTGCCGGAGTGGGCGACGATGCCGTTGGCGGCCGTGCGACCGGCCCGCTTGCCGACGTCCTTGGCACCCTTGATGCGCAGGAACTCGACGGCCTGGTCGAAGTCACCGTTCGACTCTTCGAGCGCCTTCTTGCAGTCCATCATGCCGGCGCCGGTGAGGTCGCGAAGCTTCTTCACGTCCTGGGCGGTGTAGTTGGCCATGACTCTCTCTCGATGCTTGAGGTCCGGTATCGGGAGGTGCCGGCCGCCGTCTCCGGCGGCCGGCTTCCTGAGGAATTACTCCGCGGCGGCGGCGACCGGCTCGGCGGCCGGGACAGCGGGCTCCGCGGCCGGGGCGGCCTCGGCGACCGGGGCAGCAGCCTCGGCGGCCGGGGCGGCAGCGTCGGCGGCCGGGGCGGCAGCGTCGGCGGCCGGCTCGGCGTCGGCGGCCTTCTTGTCGGCGCCCTCGTAGAGGTCGCGCTCCCACTCGGGCAGCGGCTCGCCGGCGGCGACGGTGCCCGGCTCGGGCTTGTCGTCGGCGTTGCCGCGGTTACGGCCGGAGCGCTTGATCAGACCGTCCGCGACGGCGGCCGCGATGACCCGGGTCAGCAGCTCGGCCGAGCGGATCGCGTCGTCGTTGCCCGGGATCGGGAAGTCGACCTCGTCCGGGTCGCAGTTGGTGTCGAGCACCGCGATGACCGGAATGCCCAGCTTGCGGGCCTCGTCGACGGCGATGTGCTCCTTCTTGGTGTCGACGACCCAGATCGCCGACGGCACCCGCGTCATGTCCCGCAGACCACCGAGGGTCTTGGTGAGCTTGGTCTGCTCACGGAACAGCTGCAGGGTCTCCTTCTTGGTGTAGCCGGCGGCGGTGCCGGTGAGGTCACCGATCGCCTCGAGCTCCTTCATGCGCTGGAGCCGCTTGTACACCGTCTGGAAGTTGGTCAGCATGCCACCCAGCCAGCGGTGGTTGACGTACGGCTGGCCCACGCGGGTCGCCTGCTCGGCGATCGCCTCCTGCGCCTGCTTCTTGGTGCCGACGAAGAGGATGTGGCCACCCTCGGCGACGGTGTCGCGGACGTACGCGTAGGCCTTCTCGATGTAGTCGAGGGTCAGGCGCAGGTCGATGATGTAGATACCGTTGCGCTCGGTGAAGATGAAGCGCTTCATCTTCGGGTTCCAGCGCCGGGTCTGGTGCCCGAAGTGGACACCGCTCTCCAGCAGCTGACGCATGGTCACGACGGCCATGGTGAATTGCTCCCTGTTTTTCCCTGGTTGTCACGCTCACCGGCGGTGGGCGTCCTGGCGCCCGGTCGCCGGCCCTGGTGGCGCCCGAAGAAATCGGGACCAGGGAGGGCCGTCGCTGACGGCTCATGACCAGGCCGGTTGATCCGGCCCGACGGGGCACGTGCAGAGGGCGCGCGAGGTCGACCGCGCAGGGCGGTCGCCGTCGACAAGCATACGCCGTTCGGAGTACGGCCTGCTGCCGGGGCGTTCGTCGGAAACACCCGGCCCCCGGTGAGGGCTCAGGCAGCGCCCAGGCCGGCGGCCAGGAGCAGGACCAGGCCGATCGGCAGGTAGACGACCGGCGCACGCAGCCAGGCGTCGCGGCCACCCACTCCGCCGCCGCCGGCCACCGAGAAGAGGCCGAGCCCGGTGAGCGGCAGGCCCAGGGTCAGCAGCACGGCGGGCACGACACCCCGGGCGGACGGGTCGTCGACGAACGTCACCCGGACCAGCAACATGACGGCCGGGATCGACAGGACGGCGACGATGAGCGCGAACACCATGGCGGAAACCGGGCGGCGCCCGCCGTAGACGCTCTCCGCCGGCCCCGGACGCCCGGCACCGCCGGTCATCGGCACCATGCTGGTCGGCTCGTTGTAGGCCGCCGACGCGGACGGACCGTCCAGCCCCGCCCCCGAGCCGTACGTGGTGGCCGAGGCCGCGGGCGGATCGGCGATCGGGGCGGCACCGCCCGGCCGGACGGCCGGGTACTCGGGCCCGCGCACCGGAATCCGGATCGAGCCCGAGTCGGACGACGACAGGGCATGACTGCCCGAGATCGCCGGGTCCGCCGAGGGGTACCCGGCCGGCGCCGAATACGGGTCGGCGGGCCGCTGCTCCGGCAGCCGATAGGCGCTGCTGGGGCGCTCATAGACGCCCGAGTCGTAGGCGTTCGCGGACGCGGCGTCGGGCGGTCGCTGACCCGTGTACCAGCTCGGATCCGGCTCTTCGGCGTAGCGACGATTTCCTTCCACGATTTTGCACCGTAGGTGAAGCGACGTCCGGATGCCACCGCTGAGGCGGTATCACATGACCACGGTCACCCTACGGTTATCCACAATCGCGCTCCGTCCACAGCCTGGAGGCGCCTCGCGGCGCGCGGCCCCGGGTAAGTGCGCCACGGTCCCGTCATGACGACGGAGCGAAAGGCGGTCGGCGCCTACGGGGAGCGCCTGGCCGAGCGGCACCTGCGCGCGCAGGGCCTGGTGGTGCTGGCCCGCAACTGGCGGCGCACCGAGGGCGAGGTCGACCTGATCCTCCGCGACGGCGACGACGTGGTGTTCTGCGAGGTCAAGACCAGGCGCGGCGATCGCTACGGCACGCCGGCCGAGGCGATCGGCCCGGCGAAGGTCCGCCGGCTGCGCCGGCTGGCGGCGCGCTGGCTGGCGGAGACCTCGGTGCGCCCGCACGGCATCCGCTTCGACGTGGTGGCGGTGCTGCCCCAGCGGCGCGGGGCGACAGTGGTCGAGCACGTGCGAGCGGCGTTCTAGGTGAGCTACGCACGCGTGCTGTGCGTGGGCCTGGTCGGCCTCGCCGGTCACCTGATCGAGGTGGAGGCCGACCTGTCGCCGGGCCTGCCCGCGGTGGTGCTGACCGGGCTGCCGGACACCGCGCTGCACGAGGCCCGGGACCGGGTCCGCGCGGCGGTGGTCAACTCGGGCCAGGCCTGGCCCAACCGGCGGATCACGGTGAACCTGCTGCCGGCCACCCTGCCGAAGCACGGCAGTGCGTTCGACCTGGCCATCGCCTGCGCGCTGCTCGCCGGCGCCGGCGAGTTGCCGACCGCGTCGCTCGCGGGTGTGGTGCTCCTGGGCGAGCTGGGGCTGGACGGGGCGGTGCGGCCGGTCCGCGGGGTGCTGCCGATGGTGGCGGCGGCAGCGCGGGCCGGGATGACCGAGGTGATCGTCCCGCTGGGCAACGCGCGGGAGGCGACCGTGGTGCCCGGGGTGACGGTGCGGGCGGTCGACTCGCTGCACCGGCTGGTCGGTTACGTCCGGGGCGAGGAGCGCCTGCTGGACCCGCCGCCGGCCGAACCGGAGCCGCCCGGGACCGGCCCGGACCTGGCCGACGTGGCGGGCCAGGAGCTGGGCCGCTACGCCCTCGAGGTGGCCGCGGCGGGCGGCCACCACCTGGCGATGCTGGGGCCGCCCGGCGCGGGCAAGACGATGCTGGCCGAGCGGCTGCCGTCGATCCTGCCCGCCCTGGACGACGCGTCGGCGCTCGAGGTGACGGCGCTGCACTCGATCGCGGGGCTGCTGCCCCAGGACGGCCGGCTGGTGCGCCGGCCGCCGTTCCAGGCGCCGCATCACAGCGCGAGCCTGGCGGCGCTGGTCGGCGGTGGCTCGGGCTTGGCCCGGCCGGGCGCGTTGTCGCTGGCGCACTGCGGCGTCCTCTTCCTGGACGAGGCGCCGGAGTTCGCGAACGCGGCCCTGCAGGCGCTCCGCCAGCCGCTGGAGAGCGGGCGGGTGCTGCTGGCCCGGGCGCGCGGCAACACCGAGTACCCGGCCCGGGTGCAGGTGGTGCTGGCGGCGAATCCGTGCCCGTGCGCGAACCCGGCCGGCGATCAGTGGTGCGAATGCACGGCGACGGCGCGGCGGCGCTATCTCGGCAGGCTGTCGGGCCCGCTGCTCGACCGGATCGACATCCAGATCCGGATCCAGCCGATGAGCGCGGCCATGTTGATGACGGCCGCGGCGGCCGAGGAGTCCGCGGCGGTCGCGGCGCGCGTGGCCCGGGCCCGCGCGGCGGCCGCGGCGCGCTGGTCGGCGGAGGGCTGGCGGGTCAACGCGCAGGTGCCGGGACCGCGGCTGCGGCAGCCGCCGTGGCGGCTGCCGGCCAGGGACACGGCGTCGCTGCGGGCGGGGCTGGATCGCGGGCTGCTGTCGGCGCGGGGCTTCGACCGGATCCTGCGGCTGGCCTGGTCGATCGCGGATCTGGACGGGCGGGAGAGGCCGTCGGGCTCGGATGTGGACGAGGCGGCACAACTACGAATGGGAGAGGCACATGACCGGACAGATCGAGCCTCCTGAGGATCACCCGGCGGGTGGCGATGCCGCGGACCGGGCGGCCCGCGTGGCGTTGACCTGCCTCGCCGAGCCGGGCAACCGCGCCGTGTGGCAGTTGGTGCGGGCCGACGGCGCCGAGGCGACGCTGGAGCGGCTGCTGCGGGGCGACATCCCCGAGTCGGCGCTGCGCGCGGCCGTGGTCTCCCGGACCGCGGCCGACGACCCGCGGCGCCAGGCCGAGGCGGCCCTGAGCCGAGCCGAACGCCTCGGCGCGCGGGTCGTCGTGCCGGCGGACCCCGAGTGGCCCACCGCGGTGAACGCCCTGGCCACGCTCGAGGCCGACGGCAACGGGCGGATCAATCGGGACGTGCGCCCGCCGCTGTGCCTCTGGGTCCGCGGCGGCTGGCCGCTGAACGAGGCGTTCGCCCGCTCCGTCGCGGTGGTCGGCGCCCGCGCGGCCACCGGCTACGGGATGCGCGTGACGAGCGACCTGGCGTTCGGGCTGGCGGAGCGCGCGTGGACGGTGGTCTCCGGCGGGGCGTTCGGCATCGACGCGGCGGCGCACCGGGCCGCGCTCTCCGCGGGCGGGCTCACGGTGGCGATCCTGGCGTGCGGCATCGACCGGCCCTACCCGATGGGCAACACGGCCATGTTCGAGCAGATCGCGGACAGCGGGGTGCTGATGAGCGAGTGGCCGCCGGGCGCGGAGCCGCTTCGGCACAGATTCCTGATCCGCAACCGGGTGATCGCGGCGGCCACCGCGGGCACGGTGATCGTCGAGGCCGCGGCCCGCAGCGGCGCCGTGCAGACGATGGGCCGGACGATCGCCCTCAACCGGAGCGCGATGGTGGTGCCGGGCCCGGTCACGTCCGCGATGTCGGTCGGCTGCCACGAGTTGCTTCGCAAGCATCCGGAGGTGACGGTGGTGACGGGGCTGGCGCACGTGCTGGACGAGGTCGGGAAGATCGGCGAGTACCTGGCCGAGGTGCCGCGCGGCCGGGACCGGCCACACGACGGCCTGGACGAGGAATCGGCGCTGGTGCTGGAGGCGATGCCGCGGCGCGGCACCGTCGGGCCGCAGGAACTGGCCGCGAAGGCGGGCCTGGGCGTGCGCACCGTCATGCGGCGCCTGTCCCTGTTGGAGATGGCAGGCCTGGTGGTGCGCGGAGGCGACGGGGTCGCACTGGCGCGCTCACCGAGATGACGGCCGGGTGCGGCCGCCGTCAGGCCTCGGCGTCGTCGATGTCGCGGCGATGGACCTTCATCCAGGCCTCGACGTCCTCGGTCAGCCAGACCTTGCCCTGCGCGAGGTCTGCGATGGGCACGGGGAAGTCCGCCCTGCTCGTGATCTGGTATGCGCGCTGGCGACTCACGCCGCCCAGGCGGACTCGAATCTCGTGCGCACCCATCAGTCGGATCGGCTTAGCTGCCACATGATCGACCGTAGGCGCATGACTATTAGTCATGGGTCAACTTGGTGAGAGACACCTAGTTATACGTCAACTACGGTGGTCGCATGACTATCCCTCGTAGACGGTGCCCGAGACCGGTGCCGCACGAGCCGTCCCACCGGCGCACCTGGCGCTCACTGTGGCGGCGATGTTCGTGCGGGCTGCCGGCTCCCTGCGTGGATCGCCTGGTCCCGGCACCACCACTCCCCTTCCCTCCGAACCGGGCCACGCCCGCCGGCCGCCGGCCGATCGCGGGCGACGGCACCCACCCGCCGATGTCCACAAGCGCGAGGATCCCAGCGCCGCGGGCCAGCCCGATCCGCCCGGCCCGGCCGGGCCACGACACCGCCTGGATCAGCCCGAGCGCCTACATCGAAGCAAACAGGTCCGCAAGCCTCGAGGCAAGCAGACCCGTAAGCCTCGGGGCAAGCAGCGCCGCAGGCCTCGAGGCAAGCAGCGCCGCAGGCGTCGAGGCAAGCAGAGCCGCAGGCGTCGAGGCAAGCAGAGCCGTAAGCCTCGAGGCAAGGGCCGCGAGTGCGCGGCGGCCGACCTGGCCGGTCTCCGGCCGCGGCGACACGGCGAACGGACGCCACCGGGCCGGGCCATACATCGGCAGAGCCGACCGCGCCCGCGACCCGGCCCCGCCGCCCGGCGGCCCGCCCCCGCCGCCCGGCGGCGCGGC
>NZ_JBEZXZ010000010.1:0-12032 GCF_040638275.1 Actinoplanes sp. NPDC026623
TTGCTCGCCTGGATCATGGTGATCAGCGGCGCGGCCGCGACGACCAGCAGCGTCGCTGTGCCCAGCATCACCACGGCGAAGGTGAGCAGCCGCTGCGGCGATCACATGGCGCGGCTGGCCGCACACGCCGTGCGACGGCTGCGGTCGGCGGGCTGGAACGCTGGTGTCGGCCGGCCGCTGCGGGCGCTGCCGCGACCGGACTCTGCGTCACTGGATGTAGCGGCCCGCGCTGCCGCGGCTGAGAGTTCGCTGCGAATCAGGGGTACATGGATCCGCGTTTTGCGACGCCGACCGACGATGAGAGGCACCCTGATAGTGGTTGACGACATCGTCACGACCGGGGCCACTCTGGCAGCGGTCACGAGTCGTCTCCGGGAGGCGGATATGCAGGTCACAGGCGCTGCGGTGCTGGCGGCTACGAGACTGCGCGGCGGCCGGATGCCGGCCGGGGCGCGGGCTGCGGCCGGGGCGCCGCCAGGGCCGAAAGTCCCTGGGTCCGTTCCCCGAACGAGGGGTGACGGGCGGGCCTCGGCAGGTTAGCGTCTTGGTGACGAGGGTAAGCGTCCGCACTTACCCGCCACCGGAGCGAAACCGGCGTTCCCTTGCAAAAGGGTTCGGCCCGCCGCACCGGAAAGGAGTGTCCTCGTAAAGCCGATTCGGTCTGATGCGTGGTTCGCTCCATGATCCGGGCATCGCCGAAACCAGCACACCGCGTCGTAGTACGGCGCCCCCGGCACCCCGTCGTCAGGGCGCCCGCATGAACGAAACGTTGGGGGAGGTCACGAGTGGACATTGTCGTCAAGGGCCGCAACGTAGAGGTTCCCGACCACTACCGGGAACATGTCGCCGACAAGCTGGCAAAGGTCGAACGCTACGACCAGAAGCTGATCAGAGTCGACGTGGAGCTCTTCCACGAACGCAATCCCCGGCAGTCCGACAACTGCCAGCGCGTCGAGATCACCGTGGTGACACGTGGACCGGTGATCCGCGCGGAGGCCACCGCCAAGGACTTCTACGCGGCGCTGGACGTCGCCATCAACAAGCTTGACGGGCGTCTGCGCCGTGCGGCCGATCGCCGCCGCGTACACCGTGGACGGCACGCGCCGGTATCCGTTGCGGCCGCCACCGCCGGACTCCCCACCGACCTGCCGAGCCTGACGCCCGGGGCGGGGGAGTCGTCCGTGGCGACCGACCTGATGGAACACGACGACGGCCAGCCCTGGCGCATCGTGCGGGAGAAGGAACACACCGCCGACCCGATGACCGTCGACGACGCCCTCTTCCAGATGGAGCTCGTCGGCCACGATTTCTACCTGTTCCACGACAAGGAGAGCGGCCGGCCCAGCGTCGTCTATCGGCGTCGCGGGTACGACTACGGCATTCTCAGCCTCGAAAGCGCGGGATAGCTGAGAAGAAGCCCTCTCCGGCTGGCGTGCGGCAACCCCGCGCGTCAGCCGTCGAGGCGCGCACCGTCCCGCAGCAGGTCCTCCGCCACCAGCGCGAACTGCACGTCGTCGCTGCGCCGGCCATCGTTGCCCGGCAGCCGCGACCGTAGGTAGGCCTCGCGCTTGAAGCCCGCCTTCTCCAGCACCCGCTGCGAGCCCAGGTTGGTGGGCAGCGCGCCCGCGATCAGCCGCGCGATGCCCGTCTCGGCGAACGCCCACAGGGAGACGAGCTGAGCCGCCCTGGTGGGATAACCACGCCGGCGCCAGGCCGGCATCATGCTGTAGCCGATCATCGCCTGCCCGGTGCCGGGCTCCTGGTAGTACAGCCCGATCTCGCCGGCCGGGGTGCCGGTGGCGGCGTCGACGATGATCAGGTCGGCGCGGTCGCCGGCCAGCCAGTGCGACTGTGCCCAGGCGCAGCGCTGCTCGATCTTCTCGCGGCTGGGCGCCACCGGCGGCACGGTCGTCGCCACGACGTCCTCCAGGCTGTGTATCTCGGCGTAGAACTCCACGTCGCCGGGGGACAGCGGCCGCAGCGTCACCACGCCGTCGGTCAGCTCGCCGCCGGGCAGGTCGGGCAGCAGCCGCGCGCCGGGTCCGGGCTCGTCGCCGGCCAGCCGGGCGTAGGCGAGCAGGTCGTCACGCCCGCCGCCGCGGTTGGGCAGCACGCCGCGGCGTACCCCCTCGAGCCGGAAGCCGTTGGCGAGCGCGACCCGCTGGCTGAGCGCGTTCTCCCGGTGGGTGAGCAGCTCGATGCGCTCCATGCCGGTGTGCAGGGCGTGCGCGGTCAGCGCCCGCACGGCCGCGGTCGCGACGCCGCGCCCGCGCGCCCAGGGTCCGACCCAGTAGCCGAGCTCGGCCTGGCCCCGGTTCGGCACCACCTTGTCCAGGCCGACGCTGCCGAGCAGCCGGTCGGTGACCGGGTCGGCGATCGCGTAGAGCCCGCCGCCGTGCTCGAACATGCCGGGCGCGACGTCGCTGACGTAGGCCTCGGCCTGCGCGCGGGTGAACGGCACCGGCAGCGGCGGCAGGAAGCGCTGCACCGCGGCGTCGCCGTAGCCGGCCAGCAGGTCGTCGACGTCGCGCTGCTCCAGGCCGCGCAGGCGTACGCCCTCGCCTTGGATAGTGGGAACGATCATGTCGACTCACCCTTCACCAGCGAACCGACCAAGCAGTCCCGCCGTACTCCGTAGATCTTCAGAGTCTGCCTGAGCGGCCCTCCGCGATGAAGCCTGCCTTCCCGGCGGCCCTTCCGGCCGCAATCGTGCCCCGACACGCCCCGGCCCGGCAAAAGGTTGCAGCGGCGCCGATGATGCGCTCTCAGCGAACTTCTTGCCCATTTTGGGCTACTTTGCGAGCTTGAGGGGAGGCTCGGGTCACGGGCCCCCAGACAAGACGCCTACGATGGTTCGGCAGACCGTCTAGGGGAGCGTTGACCCGTGTCGATTTTGGAAAAATTCCTGCGCGCCGGCGAAGGCCGCATGGTGCGACGGCTCAAGGCGATCGCTAACGCGGTCAACTCGATCGAGGACGACTACACCGACCTCAGTGATGACGAGTTGCGGGACTGGACCGAGCAGTTCAAGGAGCGCTACGCCGACGGCGAATCGCTCGACTCGCTCATGGTCGAGGCGTTCGCGGTGGCCCGCGAGGGTGCCCGGCGGGTGCTCGGCCAGCGGGCTTACGACGTCCAGCTGATGGGTGGCGCCGCCCTGCACTTCGGCAATATCCCCGAGATGAAGACCGGTGAGGGCAAGACCCTGACCGGCGTGTTCCCCGCCTACCTCAACGCACTGAGCGGCGACGGCGTGCACATCATCACGGTCAACGACTACCTCGCTCAGCGCGACGCCGAGTGGGTCGGCCGGGTGCACGTCTTCCTCGGCCTGAGCGTCGGCGTGATCCTGCCGAACCGGCCGGCCGCCGAGCACCGCGCGGCGTACGAGTGCGATATCACCTATGGCACCAACAACGAGTTCGGCTTCGACTACCTGCGCGACAACATGGCGTGGTCGGCGGGCGAGCTCGTGCAGCGCGGCCACAACTTCGCCATCGTCGACGAGGTCGACTCGATCCTCATCGACGAGGCGCGGACCCCGCTGATCATCTCCGGGCCGGGCGAGCACTCCGCCCGCTGGTACGGCGAGTTCGCCGCCCTGGTCGGCCGCCTGCAGAAGGGCACGGACGGCGAGGGCGACTACGAGGTCGACCAGGCCAAGCGCACGATCGCGATCACCGAGCGCGGCGTCTCCCGGGTCGAGGACCGGCTCGGCATCGACAACCTCTACGAGTCGGTGAACACCCCGCTGGTGGGCTACCTGAACAACGCCATCAAGGCCAAGGAGCTCTACCGCAAGGACAAGGACTACATCGTCGACGAGAACGGCGAGGTCCTGATCGTCGACGAGTTCACCGGCCGCATCCTGCACGGCCGCCGCTACAACGAGGGCATGCACCAGGCCATCGAGGCGAAGGAGGGCGTGGAGGTCAAGCAGGAGAACCAGACCCTGGCGACCGTCACGCTGCAGAACTACTTCCGGCTCTACAGCAAGCTCGGCGGCATGACCGGTACGGCGCAGACCGAGGCCGGCGAGTTCAACCAGGTCTACAAGGTCGGCGTCGTCTCCATCCCGACGCACCGCCCGATGATCCGCATCGATCACCCGGACGTCATCTACAAGACCGAGAAGGCCAAGTTCAACGCGGTCATCGAGGACATCGCCGAGCGGCACGCGACGGGCCAGCCGGTCCTCGTCGGCACGGTCTCGGTGGAGAATTCCGAGATCCTCTCGACGCTGCTGCGCAAGCGCGGCATCCCGCACAGCGTGCTGAACGCGAAGTTCCACGCCCAGGAGGCGACGATCATCGCCCAGGCGGGCCGCAAGGGCGGGGTCACGGTCGCCACCAACATGGCGGGCCGCGGCACCGACATCCTGCTCGGCGGCAACCCCGAGTTCCTCGCGGCGAGCGATCTGCGCCAGCGCGGCATCGACCCGGTCGAGGACCCGGAGGAGTACGCGAAGGTCCTCGAGGAGATCCTTCCTTCCTGGAAGGAGGCCTGCGAGACCGAGGCCGCCGAGGTCATCGCGGCGGGCGGGCTCTACGTGCTCGGCACCGAGCGGCACGACTCCCGGCGCATCGACAACCAGCTTCGCGGCCGCTCCGGCCGGCAGGGCGACCCGGGCGAGTCCCGGTTCTACCTCTCGCTGCAGGACGACCTGATGAAGCGGTTCCGCGCCGCCGCGGTCGAGGCGGTCATGGACCGCTTCAACATCCCGGAGGACGTGCCCATCGAGTCGAAGATGGTCACCCGGCAGATCCGCAGCGCGCAGACCCAGATCGAGGGCCAGAACGCGGAGATCCGCAAGAACGTCCTCAAGTACGACGAGGTGCTGAACAAGCAGCGCATGGTCATCTACGCCGAGCGCAAGCGGGTGCTCGACGGCGAGGACATGCACGACCAGGCCCAGCACATGATCAATGATGTGATCGCCGACTACGTCACGGCGGCGACCTCCGAGGGCTACGCCGAGGAGTGGGACCTGGACCAGCTCTGGGTCAGCCTCAAGCGGCTCTACCCGGTCGGCGTCACCGTCGAGGAGCTCGTCGAGGAGTCCGGCGGCGAGCGCAACAGCCTCGATCAGGAGTTCGTGATCGAGGAGATGAAGAAGGACGCGCAGGCGGCGTACGCGGCCCGCGAGGAGGAGCTGGGCGAGGACGCGGTTCGCGAGCTCGAGCGGCAGGTGCTGCTCGCGGTGATCGACCGCAAGTGGCGCGAGCACCTCTACGAGATGGACTACCTGCAGGAAGGCATCAGCCTGCGGGCGTACGCCCAGCGCGACCCGGTGGTCGAGTACCAGCGCGAGGGCTTCGACATGTTCAACCAGATGATGGAGGGCATCAAGGAGGAGGCCGTCGGCTTCCTCTTCAACCTCGAGGTTCAGGTCGAGGAGGCCCCCACCGTCACGGTCGACCCGTCGCAGGCGGTTCCGCTGCCGGGTTCGGAGTCCGAGTCGGAGTCCCGGGTCGAGGTGCGCGCCAAGGGGCTGGGCGGCAACCGCCGGCCGCAGGCGCTGCAGTACACCGCGCCCACGATCGACGGCGCGGCGGGCGCCGGCGCCCCGCAGGTCCAGCAGGAGCAGCAGGCTCCGGCGCTCGGCCTCGGCGGGTCGCCGATCGTGCCGGCCGGGCCCGCGCACAGCTCCGCCAACCGGGCCTCGCGGATGCCCTCGGGCCAGGCCGACGCGGGCAATGGCCCCTCCCGCAACGCGCCCTGCTACTGCGGCTCGGGCAAGAAGTACAAGCGCTGCCACGGTGCCCCCGGCGGCGCCTGATCTCCAGCATTACCGGCCCGCAGGCGTGTTGCCTGCGGGCCGTTCTGCGTTCCGGGGTGGATCCCGGGGCGGCCGCCGCCTGCGGTGCTCGGCGGACGCCCCGGGTGCCTCTCAGATCAGGCGGAGGGTCGTCGCCATCCAGGACGCCTCGTGCAGCTCGAGGCGCAGGGCCATGGCCCAGGCCCGGTCGCCGATCATCAGGACCACCGCGGCCTCCACGGCGCCCGCGCGGGGCTCGCAGAGCCGCAGCCGCAGGACGGCGACCGGGGCGGGGCGGCGCGGGCACCGCCGATCGGAGGACGCCCGCCTGACCCGGGCCACCCGCTGCGCGCCGGACAGGCCCTCCGCCACCACCGCGGCGGCCTCGCGGGGCTGGGCGAGCCGGCGGAGGTGCGCCGGCGGGCGGTAGCCGTTGAGGACCTCGACGCAGAGCTTGACGAAGCGGCGGACCGCCAGCTTGGCGTCGGCCGAGACGCCGGACACGACGGTGCGTATCGGCGGGGGCGGCGCCTCGGTCACCGCGGCCGGGCGCGCGTCGCCCGCGATCAGGTGGGCCCAGTCGAGGGCCAGCTGGTCCGGCGAGGTCCAGCTGTCGGGGTCTCGCTCGTCGTCGAAGAGCGGCTCGCGGCGGGGCGCCGGGCGGAGCCTGATCGCCGGTCTAGGACCTTGCCTCGTCACCTCGACCATCGACATGCGCCCGCCAATCCTTGCGTTTGCCTTCGTTTGCCTGTGATAGCGAGTTTGACGCGGCGGGTCGAGACGCGTCAATGCCAGGTTCGAGGGCTGTGGAAAACGGCGGGGTCAGTCGGAGTCGCGCTCGATCAGCGGGTTGCTCTCGACCCAGGAGGCGGTTTCGGCGTATTTCTGCTCGATGTACTGTTCGAGCTTGGCGCGCTCCACCCGCCACTGGCCGCGCCCGCCGATCTTGATCGCGGGAAGCTCGCCGCTGCGGACCATGTGGTAGACCTGCGAGTCCGAGACGTTCAGCTCGGCCGCCACGTCGGACAGCAGCATGAACCTGGACTCCACGGGTGATCTCCCTAATCCTGCGTTGACCGTAGTTTGCCACCGTTTGCCTGCGACGGTTGTCCTTGCTCGCCCGGCGACAGCGCGCGGCCGGCCAGCGGGCTCGAGTAGACGACGCTCGTCGTCACCGCGCCCAGCCCCGAGATGCGGCCCGTGACCTCCTCGAGGTGGCGCATCGAGCGGGTCAGCACCTTCAGAACGAAGCAGTCCTCGCCCGTCACGTGGTGCGCCTCGATGATCTCCGGGGTGCTCTCCAGGAGGGCGTGGAACGGCCGGTAGTTGCCGGTCGGGTAGCGCAGCCGGACGAAGGCCATCACCCCCAGGCCGACGCGCTCCGGGTCCACCGCGGCGCGGTAGCCGGCGATGACCCCGGCCTCCTCGAGGCGGCGGATCCGCTCGGCCACCGCGCTCGGCGACATCGCCACGACCCGGGCGAGGTCCGCGTACGAGGCCCGGCCGTCGCGCTGAAGCTCCTCGAGCAGTCGCCAGTCGGTGCGGTCGAGTGTGGGATCCACGGACATGGCGCGAAACTACCGTTGATTCGAGCGCCTCGGCAATCCATCGCCGTTGACGGGCCGTGCCCCGGGCGGCGCGGCGCCCATAGCGTTTGGGCCATGAAGATGACCTCCGAGCGGGCCGCCGAGATCTTCACCGAGCGGCTCGCCACCCAGACCGACGTGGCGGACGTGCGCGCCGCGACGGCGACCGCGGCGCCCGGTTTCGTCCTCGTCGACTGCCGGTCGGCCGCCGCGTGGGAGCAGGGCCACATCCCCGGCGCGGTGCATCTGCCGCACGCCGACGTCGCCGCGCGGGCCGGCGAGGTGCTCGACCCGGCGGTCCCGGTGGTGACGTACTGCTGGGGACCCGGGTGCAACGGGGCGACCCGGGCCGCGCTCGCGCTCTCGCTGCGGGGCTACCAGGTCCGGGAGATGATCGGCGGCGTCGAGTACTGGATCCGCGAGGGTTTCCCGCTGCGGACGCCGTCCGGCGACGTGGCGCGGGAGGCCGACCCGCTGGTGGCCGCCTGCGGATGCTGAAAACACCGAAAGGGGCACGACCCGGCAAACGTGCCTCCGGTAGCCTCCCCGGCGGTGTACTACGGGGACGGGCGACCGCAGGGGGAAGAGTGCCGATCACCGATCTGGTCCGGGTCTATGTGCCGGCCACCGTGCCGATGCTGGCCGAGATGCGGGTTTCCGGGCAGCTGGGCGCGGGGCCGACGGTGGCGCACGCGGTCACCCCGGCGCTGCGCGAGTGGTATGCGGAGGGCGACGAGGAGGAGCTCGAGTACGTGGCGTTCACCCGCGCCGCCCAGGCCGCCCTGCAGCTGCTGCGCCACGATTCCGGTGCGCCGCGCCGCCGGGTGGTCGTCTCCGCCGACGTCGTCTCGTCCGCGCTGGTGCGTGAGGACGTCGAGCTGGGGTCCAGCACGGTCCGGCTGCCGCAGGCGATCTCGCTGAAGGAGATCGCGTCGATCCACGTGGACGGCGCCGGCGCCGCGGAGGAGATCGGCGCGGCCGCCGACGTGGTCGAGGAGGCGCTGGCCGGCGATCCCGACGCCCAGTTCACCGTGGACGGGGCCGAGGACCACGAGCTCGAGTGGTACGCCGTGAGCGAGCTCGACGAGCTGCTCTGACGCGGTCATCCCTGGGGGTCGTCGTCCCCGGAGGCCGCCGCGTCGTCCGCCGGCGCGGCGGTGCCCATGGTCCGGCCCACCGCGATGATCGCCGTGAACGCGCCGACGAAGGTGACGATCAGGACGCTGTTGAGGCGCGAGCCGTTCAGCATCTGCTGCACGGTCAGCTCCAGCTCGCTGACCTTGCCGGCCAGCTCGAGCACGCGCGACCCGGCGGTGCGGGTGAGCGCCTCGCAGATCATCAGCAGCAGGCCGGGGCCCGCGCCGGCGAGCGCGTACAGCGGCCAGCCGACGTCGGTGCCGGTGCGGCGCCGGGCGTGCCGCAGCGCGCGATAGGCCACCAGGGCGCCCGCCAGGCCGGCGAGGACGGACTGGACGAACGTGAACCAGCCGGCGGCGCCGGCCTGTGACTCGACGGTGTCTCCGGAGCCCAGCGCCGGCAGCACCCAGTCCTGCTGGGAGCTGAGCACGACGCCGACCACGAAGACGGTCACCGCGCCCCAGCACGCCGCCGCGGTCACCCGGGGGTAGCGCAGGCAGGCCAGCGCCCCGCCGATCGTCGCCGCGGCCGCCACGGTGCCGCCGACCACCGAATACAGCCAGCCGGCGGTGTTGATCGTGATGATCGAGACGGCGCCCAGCGCGCCGACGCAGAGCCCGGTGCCGATCGCGACGGCGAAGCGGACCGTGACGCTGCCGCCGCGGCCCGAGCGGGTCAGGAAGGCGAGGACGGCGAGCGCGACCGCCGCGCCCGCGACGAGGCTCGCGGAGACCGCGCCGGGCAGCGCGTACGCGGTGGAGGTCACCTCCATCTCGGCGGCCGTGCGGCCGGTGATGGTGGCCCGGGCGGACCACAGCATCGTGGCCATCCAGACGGCGCAGACCGCCGCGAGCAGCACGCCGTTCGAGGACGCCCGTTCCGCGCCCTCCTGGGCGCTCCCGGCCGTCTTGACCTCGCTGTCCGCCTCACTCATGGGCCTCAGGGTACGCGGCCCGTGGTGCGCCCTGAGGCCCCGGCCAGGGCCAACGCTGCGTGCGAGGATGGAGCACGACACACGATGTCGACACCCAGCGAGAACCCACAAGGTCGAGGAGTACGTGATGGACGCCCTGCTTGCCGTGCCGGATCCGAGGAACGAGCCGGTTCGCAGTTATGCACCCGGCAGCCCCGAGCGGGCCTCGCTGCGGGCACGACTGGACGCGATGGCCGGCGAGCGGCTGGACCTGACGATGACGATCGACGGCGCCCGCCGGATGGGCGGCGGCGACCGGATCGACGTCGTCCAGCCGCACAAGCACAGCCACGTGCTCGGTGTCACCGGCAACGCCACCCAGGCGGACGCCGCCGCGGCCGTGGCGGCCGCCAAGCGCGCGGCGCCGGGCTGGCGCGCCCTGCCGTTCAGCGAGCGCGCCGCGGTCTTCCTGCGCGCCGCCGAGCTGCTGGCCGGCGGCTGGCGCGACACGCTCAACGCCGCGACGATCCTGGGCCAGTCCAAGTCCGTGCAGCAGGCGGAGATCGACGCGGCCTGCGAGCTGATCGACTTCCTGCGCTTCAACGTCGCGTTCGGCGAGCGGATCCTCGGCGAGCAGCCGCAGTCCTCGCCCGGCGTCTGGAACCGCTTCGACCACCGCCCGCTCGAGGGCTTCGTCTACGCGATCAGCCCGTTCAACTTCACCGCGATCGCGGGCAACCTGCCGTCGGCGCCCGCGCTGATGGGCAACACGGTGGTCTGGAAGCCGTCGCCGACCCAGCAGTTGTCGGCGCACTTCACCATGCGGCTGTTCGAGGCGGCCGGCCTGCCGCCCGGCGTCATCAACATGGTCACCGGCGACGGGCTCGCGGTCTCCGACGTGGTGCTGGCCGACCCGGACCTGGCCGGCATCCACTTCACCGGCTCGACGGCCACCTTCCGGCACCTGTGGCGCGAGGTCGGCTCGAACATCGACCGCTACAAGACGTACCCGCGGCTGGTCGGTGAGACCGGCGGCAAGGACTTCGTCTTCGCGCACGCCAGCGCCGACGTGGACATGCTGCACACCGCGCTGATCCGGGGCGCGTACGAGTACCAGGGCCAGAAGTGCTCCGCCGCCTCGCGGGCCTATGTGCCCCGATCCATCTGGGAGGGCGGCCTGCGCGACCGGCTGGCGGCCTCCGTCGCGTCCATCCGGTACGGCGACGTCACCGACCTGTCCACCTTCGGCGGAGCGGTGATCGACGGCAGGGCGTTCGCCAAGCACGCCGCCGCGCTCGACCGGATCAAGAACAGCGCCTCCTGCACCGTGCTGGCGGGCGGCTCGGCCGACGACAGCGAGGGCTTCTTCGTCGCGCCGACGCTTGTGGAGTCGGCCGACCCGGCGCACGAGGTGTTCACGACGGAGTACTTCGGGCCGATCCTCGGCGTGCACGTCTACGCCGACGACGCCTTCGAGGCGGCGGTGGCCCAGGCCGAGTCCGTCTCCCCGTACGCGCTGACGGGCGCGGTCTTCGCCACCGACCGCACCGTTGTCGACTGGGCGGCCGGCGCGCTGCGCAACGCGGCGGGCAACTTCTACATCAACGACAAGCCGACCGGGGCGGTCGTCGGGCAGCAGCCCTTCGGTGGAGCGCGGGGCAGCGGCACGAACGACAAGGCCGGCTCGGTGCTGAACCTGCACCGCTGGGTCTCGCCCCGGACGATCAAGGAAACTTTCGAGGCGCCGACCGGCTGGCAATATCCTCATATGGGTTGATTGTCGCCTTTAGGGGCCGCTGCGTGTTCTTCACGCGGCGGCCCGGCGCATTCCGGGCCGCGATCTGGGGCTTATGTGGTGGTTATCGCCCTGCAGCGCCGTCTGACCGTTTTCATGAACCATTGTACCGCGCGAGAGTTCTCCCCAACGGAAAAACGTCCGGTCCCGACCCTCGTGGTCGGACTGTCTGTGCGGGACAGTCGCTTGTGGAGACGCAAATTGGACGGATCGGGCGAAATCCTGGACGCCGGGACGACAAAGTGGCAGCTTAGAAGGCATGCCCGACTCTCAAATCAATCCCACGGCTGCCGCCCTTCTGGGCCTGCTCCACGAGGGCCCGATGACCGGTGGACAGCTCATGGCGGCTGCCGAACGCCGCCTCGGGCCGTACTGGTCGATGACGCGGAGCCAGGTCTACCGCGAATTGCCGGTGCTCGCCGAGATGGGCTTCGTCCGCCTCGGCAAGCCGGGACCACGTTCCAGTCAGCCCTATGCAATCACCGCCTCCGGCAAGCGCGCGTTCAGCCGGTGGCTCGCCGAGGCACCGGGCCGCGACGCGATCCGCAATCCGATCGCACTGCGGGTCGCCTTCGGTCAGCAGCATTCCGGCAACCAGCTCAAGACGCTCTACACGGGCGCCAACGAGTATCACTCCGAGGCTCTCGCGATGGCGCGGGAGCAGGCCAAGGAGGCCAAGAAGGCGGGCGACGCATACGGTGCGGCCGCCCTCGAGTTCGCGGTCGCGTACCACAAGGCGGCCCTGAGCTGGCTCAAGGTTGCTCCCGCGGAGTAACCACCGATTCACGAACTACCGGCCGCCCCGCCCGGCCCGCCGCCCCGCGGCGGGTTGATGGAAATGGG